>NZ_LGQY01000090.1:0-2656 GCF_003116065.1 Azospirillum sp. TSO5
CTGGAGCGCGACAATGAACGTGAAGTGCCAGCGTCATTGAAGGTGAAGTGTGGGGCCGACCGGAGGGCGGGCGAAGCCCGGCCGTAGGTCGGCCCCACACTGGCGCGGGCCGAAGCCCTCGCCAGCGGTCGTGATTGGTGGGTACGGAAAGGGATCTTCATCCGCCAAGAAGAGGATCCCCGCCGTGCCCGGCAAACCCATCAACGACCAGCAGGCACGATTATACATGGAATACCGACGCACCCTCAGCCAAGAGGCCGCCGCCGCCAAAGCGGGCTTCAGCCTCAGCACCGGCCAACGCTTCGAGAAGGACCCGCGGCTTCCGTCCCAGAAGAAGACCGAGCGCCGCCGCGGCCGCAGCAAGCCCGACCCGCTCGCCGGGGTCTGGGAAACCGACGTTCTGCCCTTGCTCGGGACCTGTTCGGGCATCCGCCCGATCACCGTCCTGGAGGAGTTGGGGCGCCGCTACCCCGACGAGGATTGGGAACGCCGTCGCCGCACTCTGGAGCGCCGGATCGAGACGTGGAAGGCCCTGCATGGCCCCGACCAGGAGGTGATGTTTCGCCAGGAGCATCCCCCCGGACAGCAGGCCCTATCCGACTTCACTGATGTCGCCGAGCTCGCGGTCACCATCGCCGGACAACCCCTTGATCACCGCCTCTACCATTTCACCCTGGCCTTCTCGGGCTGGGAGCATGCCGAGGTGGTGCTCGGCGGCGAGAGCTTCGTGGCGCTGACCCACGGCCTGCAAAACGCCCTGTGGGCCTTGGGGGGCGTGCCCGCCGAACACCGCACCGACTCGCTGTCGGCCGCTTTCCGCAACCTCGACGCCGAGGCCCGCAAGGATCTGACCGAGCGCTACGAAGCGCTGTGCGCCCACTACCGCATGACGCCGACCCGCAACAACAGGGGCGTCGCCCACGAGAACGGCAGCATCGAGAGCCGCCATGGCCATCTCAAGAGCCGTCTCGACCAAGCGCTGACCCTGCGGGGCAGCCGCGACTTCGCCACCCTGGACGACTACCGCCGCTTCGTCGCCGAGGTGGTGGGCCGCCATAATGCCCGGCAACGCAAGATGTTCGACCTGGAACGTCCGGCTCTGAAGGACCTGCCCGCGCGCCGCACCACCGACTTCGAGGAGGCGACCGCCTATGTCACCTCCTCGGGCGGCTTCACCTTGCGCAAGGTCTTCTACACCGTGCCGTCGCGTCTCATCGGCCATCGCCTGAAGGTCCACATCCACGATGACCGTCTCGACTGCTTGCTCGGCGGCACGCTGGTGCTGACCCTGCCGCGTGGCCGGGCACCCCAGCGCGGCAAGGGCAAGCGCGGACATGTCATCGACTACCGGCACGTCATCCACAGCCTGCGCTGCAAGCCGCAGGCGCTGCTCAATCTCGTCTACCGCGACGACCTCTTCCCCCGCGCTGCTTATCGCCGCGCCTGGGAGGCGCTGAGTGCCAAGCTCGATCCGCGCCTGGCCTGCCGGATCATGGTGGGCCTGCTCTGGCTGGCCCACGAGCGCGCCTGCGAAGCCGACCTGGCGGCCGCCCTCGACACCGTGCTGGACGCCGGGCAGCTGCCCGACCTCGCCGCCCTCCAGCGGCGCTTTGCCGCCACGGCCGCCGACGCCCCGGCCCTCACCGTGACGCTGCCGACCGCCGCCGCCTACGACGCCCTGTTGCCGACCGCCGGAGCCGCCCAATGACCAGCACTGTTTCGATCGACACCGCCCGCTTGCCCTTGCTGCTCAACGACTTGCGGCTGCCGACCATCGCCCGCTTGTGGCCGGACTTCGCCGCCCGAGCCGACAAGGAGGGCTGGCCCGCCGCCCGCCTGCTCACCACCTTGGCCGAACTGGAAATGGCCGAGCGGGCGCAACGGCGCATTCAGCGCCACCTTCAGGAGGCGCGCCTGCCACCCGGCAAGACGCTGGAGGCCTTCGACTTCGCCGCCGTGCCGACGGTGAGCAAGGCTCACGTCCTGGCGCTCGCCGCGGGCGACAGCTGGTTGGAGAAGGGCTCCAACTTGCTGGCTTTTGGCCCGCCCGGTTCCGGCAAGAGCCATCTGGCGGCCGCCCTCGGCTATGCCCTCGTCGACAATGGCTACCGGGTGCTGTTCACCCGAACCATCGACTTGGTTCAGCGCCTGCAAGTCGCCCGCCAGGATCTCGGCTTGGCCTCTGCCATCGAGAAGCTCGACAAATACGACCTGCTGATCCTCGACGACTTCTCGTATGTGCATAAGAACCAGGCAGAGACCAGCGTCTTGTTTGAACTCATTGCGGCCCGCTACGAACGGCGCAGCCTGTTCATCACCGCCAATGCCGCCTTCGGGGCCTGGGATCAGGTCTTCCCCGACAAGGCCATGACCGTGGCTGCGATCGACCGCCTCGTGCATCACGCCGTCATCTTCGAGATGAACGTCGAGAGCTATCGGCGCCGAACCGCAATCGCCCGCACGCGGCCCAACGGCGACACCATCGTCCCGACCGACGCTGTCGCGCCCGCGACAATCATCCAGGACGCTTGATTGACGCTGGCGCGACAATCACCCTTGTCGCCGCCGTCGAAACCGAGCACCATGAGCGACACCAAGCGCGACCGTCACCTCATCCTCATTGACGCGCGCACCTCACCGTCAATGTCGCGCTATA
>NZ_LGQY01000162.1:0-2628 GCF_003116065.1 Azospirillum sp. TSO5
ATTCGGAACAACGGGGCGCCCTTCTACACGGCACGTCAGCCCTCCGCAAATTGGCTCGGCAACGCCTCCATGCACCAACGTCACAGAAAGTGGTTTCCAATGTCGGTTATTTGGATCACTGCTGCCCCCACAGCCCACCAGCCGTGCGATTTGCCTGCCATGCGAGACACTACAGGCGAACTCCTGGCGCTATGTCGCTCATAACGGACATATTGCGTTGAAGATGGCCTTATGCTTGCTATATACAACGTACAGCCAGGCCTTGCGGCGGTGAGGCTAGCTATGTCGGATAAGGGCGACTGTCGTGACTGAGCGTACCGCGGATATCCTGTATAAGGGACAAAGGGTCGGGGTTCTCTACGAGACGCCGCAGGGCGGCACGCGCTTTGTCTACAATCCAGACGTGACAGAAACGATCGCCTGTGTCTTTCCGGTCCGGGAGCGGGAGCACGCGTGGCCGACTGGTCTGCATCCGTTCTTCCAGCACCTGGGGCCCGAGGGCTGGCTTCGCGAGAAGCAGGCGCGCGCCGGCCGCGTGGAGGACGAGGACGATTTCGGCCTCCTTTTGCGCTATGGGCAGGACTGCATCGGCGCCGTTGGCGTCAGCGCCGTGCAGCCGCTTGCGGCACCCTTGGTCGCGGTCGATGCCGAGACCACCGCAGCCGCAGCGGGCAAACGCACCGTCTCCGGTGTGCAAAAGAAGCTTCTTGGCTTTCGCCACGGCGACCAGTACCACCCGGCCGAAGCCGAAGGGCCGGCCACCCACATTGCGAAATATAACGATCAGACCAACGCTACGTTGGTACGCAACGAATATCTCACCCTGCGCTTTGCCCGCGATGTTCTCGGCGCTAAGCAGGTCACGGAGTTCGAGACGGCATTTCTCGCTGGAATCGAAAATTTGGCGCTCGTCGTAAAGCGCTTCGACCGCACGGACAATGGCGAAAAGCTCCGTCTGGAGGATTTCGCCCAGATCCTTGCCCGCCCGCGCGGTCGCGATTTCACCGGCAAATATGCCGGGAGTTACGAAGAGATCGCCGGCGCCATCCGAGTGCATTCCGCGCGCCCACAGATCGATGTCGAACAGTTCTTCCGGCGCGTGGTCTTCTGTGCGCTCATCGGGAATGCCGACGCGCACCTGAAGAACTTTTCACTTCTGGAAACGTCGCGCGGCTTGCGACTGTCGCCGGCCTACGACCTGCTGAACACGCTGGTCTATGGCGGCGCGTACAAAACCGAGTTCGCGCTGTCGCTGTGCGATGATCACGTTCAGACCGACCGGATCGACCGCAGACTGATTGTAGCCTTCGGTCAGGCCATCGGGCTTCCGGAGCGGGCCATCAAACTGGCCCTCAAGGAGCTTGGTGATCGTGTCCGCCGCAGCCAAGCCATCGTGCCGCCGGCCGCGGAGCCGGCGGACGGCTTCGTCCATCGCTACGCCGAGATTGTGGAGGGCGCATGCCAGAGAATACTCGAGGAGTAGTCCAGCCGCTCGACTGGGCGGCGCTCGTTGCTGAAACCATCCGCCGGCGCAAGGATGAAGGGCTGACCCAGGCGCAGCATGCCGGCTTGGCTGGCGTCGGCAGGACCACGGTGGTGGCCTTCGATCAGGGCGACACATCGATCACCCTCAGCCGCGCGCTGGCCATCCTGGGCGTGGTAGGACTGGTCGCCGAGAACAACGCCAACCCGCAGGATGCCTTCGTGTCCGTGTGCCGGCAGCGCTGGAACGACTTGGTCGGCAAGCTCCCCGACGATGCCCCCGCGCGCCAGGTGCACGGCCACTACAGCTTTGACTACGAGGTGGTTGGCCCAATCACTCGACTGTCGCCAAAGCGACTGCTCGTTGTCCTCGACAAGTCCGTGGTGCGCTACACCGGCTGGCCGCCTTTCTGGGTCCCGACCAGGGAAGACTTGGCCCCGGTGTGCGATGAGAGCGGCGTCGAGTGCTGGCTTGGTAATCCCGAAGCAGAGCGGATGTTTGATGATGCCGCCCACAGCGACTACTGGCGAGCCTCGACAGACGGGCGGCTCTACCTGCAGCGCGGCTACCAGGAGGACGGCTCTGACGTGCTTCAGCCGGGCACCTTCTTCGATATCACCCTGCCGATCTGGCGCGCCTGGGAAGGCCTCTCTCACGCGGCCCGCTTCGCCACGCTGACCGCACCCGTCGGCGACCCGGAAATCCGTTTCCGCGTCCGTTATACCGGTCTCGGAGGGCGCGACCTCGCCTCCTGGGCAAAGCCGGCGGATCGCAGCCTCATCGTTGGGATCCACCGCAGCCGCTTGCCGGAGGCCCATCTCGCAATCGCCACGTCGGCGCTGCGGATTGATGAGGATCCCGTCGGTGTCGTGCATGAACTGCTCAAACCGCTCTATGAGCGCTTCGACGGCTATGTCCTGGAACGCGATCTTGTTGAGCGCGAAATCCTCGACATGAAGAGCCGGCGCCGTTCTGGATAGGGCACAGATCGGCGTTGGCGCAAAAAGGACCGGAGTGGTGGCGGTCGGGAGGGCGAGCGGTTAAAGGATCGGCCCCTGAGCTGGGCGTTGGTGCATGGAGGCGTTGCCGAGCCAATTTGCGGAGGGCTGACGTGCCGTGTAGAAGGGCGCCCCGTTGTTCCGAAT
>NZ_LGQY01000124.1:0-2538 GCF_003116065.1 Azospirillum sp. TSO5
GACGTGACGTGGCAGATGTCGGGCGAGGTGGTGCTGATGACGCTCTTGGGCGGCATGGGCACGCTGTTCGGGCCGGTGGTGGGTGCGGGACTGGTGGTGACGCTGGAAAGCTACCTCGCCTCCACCAGCCTGCCGGTGCCGGTGGTGATCGGCTGCATCTTCGTCGTCTGCGTTCTGCTCTTCCGCCGCGGCATCGTCGGCGAGCTGATGCACCGGCTTCCCGGAAAGGGGAATCGCTGATGTCCCGCCTCAATGGTAGGCGCCTGCTGCTGCGCCACAGGATTCCCGGCGCGCTGGTGGGCGCCGCGGTGGTCACTGCGATCCTGCTCGGCGGCTTCGCCTACTCCGCGGCATCGAGCCGCCTGCGCGCGGCGGCCGGCCAAAAGCTGGTGGCGCTGGCCGATGCCCGCGCCGCCAGCGTGCGGTCCTACATCGACGGTCTGGAGGGCGACGTCGTGCTGACCGCCAACACGCGGTCCATGCGCGATGCGGCGGTGGCCCTCGTCAACGGTTGGCGGATCGAAGCCGACCGTGGCGATCCCACCGCCCTGCTGCGCAAACGCTATGTCGACGACAATCCCTATCCGGCGGTCGAGCGCTACAAGCTGGAGAAATCGGCCGACAACGCCATGTACGACACGGCGCATCTGCGCCTGCATGGCTGGATGAGCGATCTGATGCAGCGGCGCGGCCTGGCCGATGTGCTGCTGGTGGCGCCGGACGGCACCGTCCTTTACAGCGCAGCCAAGGGCGACGATTTTGCCAAGCCGGTCGCCGAAGGCCCGCTGCGTCGTCTCGTGGATGGCATCACGGCGGGCACGATGGCCGGTGAGGCGATGATCGCCGACTTCTCGCCCTATGCCGCCGGCAAAGCCGCCTCCGCCTTCCTGGCGGCGCCGGTCGCCCTTCGGTTCCCGGATGGTCGCCAACAGATTCTGGCGACGCTGGTTTTCAGGATCGAAGCGGGCGGGCTCGACCGCATCATGCTGGCGAGCGACGGCATGGGAGAAACCGGAGACACCTTCCTGGTCGGTGAGGATGGTCGTCTGCGCAGCACGCCGCGTTTCTCCGGCGGGCAGGGCATATTGGCGCCTTATGACAGCCCCGTCGTCGCGGCGGCAAAGGCCGACCCCGATCATATCGGCGTCATGGAGGCCACCCGCTTCGGCGGCAGCTCTCCGGCGCTCGCCGCCTATCGGCCGGTGAGCCATGACGGACTGCATTGGCTGGTGCTGGCCGAGGCGTCGGTCGACGAAATCCTGGCTCCTGTCCGCGCCATGCGCAACCAGATGATCGGGGTGGGCGCCGCCCTGCTCCTGGTCGTCAGCCTCGCCGGAATCCTGCTGGCCCGCGGCATCGTCCGGCCGTTGACGGCCATGTGCGTGGCAATGCAGCGCCTCGCCGAGGGCGATCGCCAGTTGGAGATCCCCGCCACCGAAAGGGGCGACGAGATCGGGCGAATGGCCGGCGCTATGCAGGTCTTCAAGGAGGCGCTGATCCGTGCTGACGCGCTCCATGCCGAACAGGAGCGCGTCCGTGCCCTGCGCGACGAGCGGGCGCAGGAACTGGAACGGATGACGGCGGATTTCGACCAGCGTGTCGGCGGCATCGTCCGGGCGGTGACCGCGGCGGCCGAGGGGCTGGAGGCGACGGCACGCTCGATGAGCATCGGTGCCGACCGCACGCTGAGTGAGGCGACCGGCGTCACCGCCGCGGCCGACGAGACCGCAGCCAGCGTCGGCACAGTGGCGTCGGCGGCCAACCAGCTGAGCGCCTCGATCACCGATATCAGCCGCTATATCGATGAATCCGGCCGCATCACTCAGGCGGCCGTCGGAGCGACGGCCGAGGCCGGGGAGACCATGCGGGTGGTGGTGGAGACGGCCGGCCGCATCGGCGCGGTGGTCCAACTGATCCACGACATCGCGGCCCAGACGAACCTGCTGGCGCTGAACGCCACCATCGAGGCGGCACGGGCGGGCGAGGCCGGCAAGGGCTTCGCCGTCGTCGCCGGCGAAGTGAAGCATCTGGCGGCGCAGACCGCCAGGGCGACCGACGAGATCGGCAGCCAGATCGCGACCATGCAGTCGGTGACAGACGGTGCCGCCGCCGCCATCGGCCAGATCGTCGCGGTGATCCAGGACATGGGCCGCATCTCCGGCATCGTCGCCGAAGCGGTGGAGGAACAGGAAACGGCGACCGCGGAGATCGCCACCAATGCCGCCCAGGTCGCCAAGGCCACCCAATCCGTCACCACCATCATCGACAGCGTCGCGCGGTCGGCCGACACCACCAAGACCGCGGCGGGGGACGTGCTGAGCGCCTCCAACGATCTCGCGCGGCAGGCGGGGGACCTCCATCAGGAGATCAACCGCTTCCTTGCCGACATCAGAGCCGCATAAGGATGCAAATCATGAAGATCCTCGTCCCCGTGAAGCGGGTCGTCGACTACAACGTGAAGGTCCGCGTCAAGGCGGATGGCAGCGGCGTCGAGACCGCCAACGTGAAGATGAGCATGAACCCCTTCGACGAGATCGC
>NZ_LGQY01000137.1:0-2468 GCF_003116065.1 Azospirillum sp. TSO5
ATCGGCGACACCGGCACCACCATGCTGGCTTCGGGTCTGGAGACGCTGACGGGCGGTGCGGGCACCGACGCCATCACTCTCGGCACGGCTGGCAACACCCTGCTGGTCTCGGCTCTGGAAACCCTGACGGGCAACACGGGCACCGACATCGTCACCCTCGGCTCGGCCGGCGCGACCCTGCTGGCTTCGGGTCTGGAGACGATCACCGGCGGCACGGGTTCGGAACTGGTCTTCCTGGGTTCCGGCGGCAACACGGTCACGGTGTCGGCGATCGACATCCTGGTCGGCGGTGCGGGCACCGACGTGGTCACCCTCGGCACGGCCGGCAACACGGTGCTGCTGCGCGGCATCGAGACGCTGACCGGTACCGCTGGCACCGACGTCATCTCTCTGGGCGACACCGGCAACACGCTGGCGATCTCGCTGATCGACACGCTGGTTGGCGGTTCGGGCTCCGACGTCGTCACTCTCCTCACGGGCGCCACCATGACGGTGTCGTCGCTTGAGACGCTGACCGGCTCCGGGGTTTCCGACGTCATCACCCTGGGTTCGTCCGGCAACACGCTGGCGATCTCGCTGATCGACACCCTGACGGGTGGCGCTTCGACCGATGTGGTCACCCTGGGCACGGCCGGCACGACGATGCAGGTCTCGGCTCTGGAGACGGTCACCGGCGGCACGGGCACCGACGTCATCACGCTGGGCACGGTCGGCAACACCCTGCTTGCCAACTCCCTGGAGACGATCACCGGCGCCACTGGCTCCGACCTCGTGTTCCTGGGTTCGTCGGGCAACACCGTCCTGGCCTCGGGTCTCGAGATCCTGGTCGGCGGCACCACCACCGACGTTGTCACGCTGGGCGCGGCCGGCAACACGATGATCCTGCGCGGCATCGAGACCCTGACGGGTCTGGGCGGCGTCGACGTCATCACCATCGGCGACACCGGCACCACCATGCTGGTCTCGGCGCTGGAGACGCTGGCTGGCGGTGCGGGCACCGACGCCATCACTCTGAGCACGGCCGGCACCACCATGCTGGTTTCGGCACTGGAGACGGTGACGGGCGGCACGGGTACTGATGTCATCACCATCGGCACGGTCGGCTCGACCTTCCTGGCCAATGCGCTGGAGACGATCACCGGCGGTTCGGGTTCGGAACTGGTGTTCCTGGGTTCGGGCGGCACGACGGCCCTGGTTTCGGCGATCGACATCCTGATCGGCGGCACCGGCACCGACGTGGTCACCCTCGGCACGGCCGGCAACACGGTGCTGCTGCGCGGCATCGAGACGCTGACGGGCCAGACCGGCACCGACGTCGTCACGCTGGGCAACACCGCGAACTCGCTGCTCGTCAGCGGGATCGAGACGCTGACCGGCGGTTCGGCTTCCGACATCGTCACCCTCGGCACGGCCGGCAACACCATGGTGGTGTCGGGCATCGAGACGCTGATCGGCGGCACGGGCACCGACGTCGTGACCATCGGCACCGTCGGCGGCACGCTGCTGGCTCTCGGCATCGAGACGCTGGTCGGCGGCACGGGCCTGGAGGTCATCTTCACCGGTTCGGCGGGTGCGACCCTGACCGTCTCGGGCGCGGACTACGTGATCGGCAACACCGGCACCGACGTCCTGACCCTGGGTTCGGCCGGCAACACCACCACGATCCGCGGCATCGAGACGCTGATCGGCGACGTCGGCACCGACGTTGTGTTCCTGGGTGACACCGGCAACACGATGACGCTCGGCACCGGCATCGAGGTTCTGGTCGGCGGCACGGCCACCGACGTGCTGAACATCAGCACTTCGGGCGCCACCCTGCTGACCCGTGCGATCGAGACCCTGATCGGCAACACCGGCACCGACGTGATCACGCTCGGCGACACGGTGAACACGGTCACCGTCACCGGCATCGACACCCTGACCGGCGGTGCGAGCACCGACATCGTCTTCACCGGCTCGGCCGGCGTGACGATGACCGCTTCGGGCATCGAGTTCCTGGTCGGCGGCACGGGCACCGACGTCGTCACCTTGGGCTCCTCGGGCAACACCGTCATCACCCGCGGCATCGATACGCTGTCGGGCGGTGCGGGCACCGACTGGGTGTTCCTGGGCGACACCGGCGTCACCATGGCGCTGGGTTCGGGCATCGAACTGCTGATCGGTGGCGCCTCCACCGACGTCGTCAGCCTCGCCACTTCGGGCAGCACCCTGCTGACCCGTGCGGTCGAGACCCTGATCGGCGCGGCCGGCACCGACGCGATCACGCTGGGCGATACCGCCAACACGATCACCGTGTCGGGCATCGACACCCTGACCGGCGGTGCGAGCACCGACATCGTCTTCACCGGCTCGGCCGGCGTGACGATGCTGGCCTCGGGCGTCGAGTTCCTGGTCGGCGGCACCGGTTCGGACGTCGTGACGCTGGGTGCGTCGGGTAACACCGTCATCACCCGCGGCATCGACACCAT
>NZ_LGQY01000197.1:0-2125 GCF_003116065.1 Azospirillum sp. TSO5
CCGACGGTGCCCCCCCCCCCCCCGCCCGCCACACCGTCGCCGACTATCGCCACGCGCTGGCCCTGCTGCGCCATGGCGACTGGCGGGTGCCGGTGCTCAGCTGCTCCGCCTTCCGGAAGATCGGCATCGACACGGTGTGGCAGACCATCGGCGAGCACAAGGCGCTGACCGAGGCCAACGGCGCCCGCGCCAGCCGCCGGGCGGAGCAGGCCCGCGCCTGGCTGTGGAGCGAGATCCGCGAGACGCTGATCGACCGTTTCCGCGCCCACCCCGCCGTGCGGGCCGATCTGGCGCGACTCGAGGCGGAGGTGACCGCCGGAACCACCATCCCGGCCGCCGCCGCCCATATCCTGCTGGGGCGCTTCCTCGACCAGCCAAGCAAATCATAATTGGGTCCGGCATAATCCGTTCAGCTTATGCTGCACCGCAACAAATCCGTTGCACCGCACCATCCGTCGGGCTATTCTGCGCCGGGCGGGAAAGGGGCGACGTGTGTCGATTCGGCCTTTGTCGATTCGGTGAACATCGCTTGGGCCGGGGTGCCCGCGGTCTCCTGGGGTTACGCCGGAGCGGCCTTTCCGTTTCCGCCAATGCGCCTTTTCCACGGGAGACAACGCCATGACCGCTCAGCCGACCCCCGCCAACGTCCTGAACCTGTTCAAGACCAACGCCCAAACCACCGCGGCCAAGTCCGCCCGCGTCGCCACCCTGGTCCAGGACGGCTACCGCCGCTGGTTCGACGGCGTGACCGCCTCGGTGAACGACGCCAGCCGTCTGGCCGCCGGGCTGGGCAAGGCCCGCACCCCCGCCGATCTGGCCGCGCTGCAGCGCGATTGGCTGTCCACCGCCCAGGCCCGCGTGACCGAGAGCGTGCAGGGCTTCCTGGACGTCTCCACCAAGATCGCCGCCGAGATCACCACCCTGCCGACTCCGGTCGCCGATGCCGCTCCGGTTGCCGCCCCCGTTCCGGTCGCATCCCCGAAGGCCGAGGCTCCGAAGCCGACGCTGGTGACGGTCGCCGCCCCGAAGGCCGAGGAGCCGAAGGTTGAGGCGCCGAAGGTTGAGGCAAAGGTCGAAGCCCCCGCTCCGGCCCCGGCCGTCGAGGCTCCGGAAGCCGCTCCGGTGCCGGCCCCGGTTCCGGTCAAGGCTGCCGAGACCGCTCCGGTCGCCGCCGCCAAGCCGGTCGAGGTTCCGGTGCAGGAACTGGTCGAGACGGTGAAGGCCGAGCAGGCCGCTCCGGCCGCCGCCTTCGCCGAGGAGGTGAAGGCCGTGGCCAAGCCGGCGCCGCGCCGCCAGGCCAAGCCGGTTGCCGCCAAGCCGGCGTCGAAGACCTCCCCCACCGTGAACTGACACCGGTCACGGCAAGATTGGCGCGGCGCGTCTCTTCGCCTGATCGAAGAGGCCGCCGCGCTTCGACTCTCCACCTTTCCGCGACGACTCGGCTTTTGACGGTTTCATCGCGGATCCCGGCTTGACGACGGCGCTTTTGTTCGACTATATAGCGGCCTCCTTCGGGCGGCAGGCCGTCCGTTACCGGGTTTCATTTGCTAAAGTAAAGGATCAGTCCGATGGCACGTCGGTGCTCCGTGACCGGCAAGGGCACGCAGTTTGGCAACAACGTCAGCCACGCCAACAACAAGAATCGCCGCCGCTTCCAGCCGAACCTCCAGGAAACGTCGCTGCTCAGCGACAGCCTGGGGCAGCTGGTGCGTCTGCGCCTCTCGGTGAACGCGATCCGCTCGATCGAGCACAAGGGCGGCCTCGACGCCTTCCTGCTCGATGCGAAGGACGCCGTCCTGAGCCTCGACGCCCGTCGCATCAAGCGCCGGATCGCCAAGGCCCAGGAGAAGCAGCAGGTCGCGGCCTGATAGCTTCCCCGGCATCTGGGGCGCGTTTGGTGTGCTGAGGCGGGGCGCTTGCCGCTCCGCCGACAAGAATTAGGACGCGTACAGGACGATTCCGACTCCCGGTAAGAGAGCGGCGCGCGACATCCGAAAGGGTGCCGCGCGTTTCGTCGTTTCTGGGGGTGTGGTGTTGCTATGGCCGTTGCCCCCTCCCCATCCCTTGTATGTTGAGTTTGGCTTATAGTGTCTCCGACGGATCGAGCTGCTGGGGGTGGCCACCC
>NZ_LGQY01000195.1:0-1915 GCF_003116065.1 Azospirillum sp. TSO5
AGATGGTATTCGACGCCCACGCCCGTGCCGCGGCCTTCTACGGCGGCCTGTGCGAGCGCGGCATCTACGACAACATGAAGACGGCGGTGGACGCCGTATTTGTCGGCAAAGAGCGCCGCTTCAACCGCCGCTTCGCCCAGATGTGCTCGCATTACCTGGTCGAGCCGGTGGCCTGCACCCCGGCTTCGGGCTGGGAAAAGGGCCAGGTCGAGAACCAGGTCGGCACCTTGCGCCAGCGGCTGTTCACGCCGCGGCTGCGGGCCAAGACGCTGGAAGAGGTGAACGAACGCCTGCACGACGAGGTGATCGTCTGGGCCCAACAGACGTCGCATCCAGAGGATAAGAGCCGGACGGTGTGGGAGGTGTTCCAGGCGGAGCAGCCGGCGCTGATCACCGTGAGCGATCCTTTCGACGGCTTCCACGAGGCCACGCTCAGCGTCTCGAAAACCTGCCTGATCCACTTTGACCGCAACCGCTACAGCGTGGCCGCGATCGCCGCCGGCAAGCCGGTGCAGGTCCGCGCCTACGCGACACGGATCGTGGTGTGGTTCAACGGCGCGATCGTCGCCGAGCACCCACGGGCTTTCGGGCACGGCCACACGCGGTACAATCCGCTACACTACCTGCCGGTTCTCGTCCGCAAGCCGGGGGCGCTGCGCAACGGGGCGCCGTTCCGGGACTGGGATTTGCCGCCAGCCCTGGCGACGGTGCGGACCCGCCTGGGCCGCGGCGACGACGCTGACCGGCAGTTCGTTGGCGTGCTCGCCGCCATCCTCACCGATGGCCTGGAGGCGGTGGAGGTCGCCTGCCGCGAGGCACTGGCGAGCGGTACGCACAGCCGGGACGTGATCCTGAACATCCTCGCCCGGCGCCACGACGTCACACCGGCACCGGCCATGGCGGTGCCGACGGCGTTGACGCTGTCCATCGAGCCGGCCGCCGACTGCGGGCGCTACGACCGCCTGCGCGCGGTGCGGGAGGGATGCCATGGAACGGCATGAGCTGATGGCGCTGATGGCCGAGCTCAGCTTGGCCGGCATGCGTGCCGCCTACGATGAGGTGATGAGCGACGGGCTGAAGCGGCAGCGCACCGTCCAGCAGATCCTGGGCGATCTGCTGGCGGCGGAGCGGGCGGAGAAGCAGGCGCGCTCGATCCGTTACCAGCTCGGTGCCGCCAAGCTGCCCCTGGCCAAGACGCTGGCCGAGTTCGACTTCACCGCCAGTCCCCTCAACGAGGGGCTGGTGCGCGAGCTGCACGATGGCGGCTTTCTGGAAACCCAGCGCAACGCCGTGTTCATCGGGGGAACCGGGACCGGCAAGACGCACATGTGCATCGCCATCACGGCCAACTGCGTGCGCCGCGGCGCCCGTGCCCGGTTCTTCAACGTCATCGACCTGGTGAACCGGTTGGAGGCCGAAGCCCGGACCGGGCAGGCGGGCAAGCTCGCTGACCAGTTGACCCGCGTTGATCTCGTGGTGCTGGACGAACTCGGCTACCTGCCGTTCTCACAGAGTGGCGGCCAACTGCTGTTCCACGCGCTCAGCCAGTTGTACTCGCGGACCTCGGTGTTGATCACCACCAACTTGAGCTTCGCTGAATGGCCGACGGTGTTTGCTGGCGACGCCAAGATGACCACCGCTTTGCTCGACCGGCTGACGCATCACTGCGACATCCTGGAAACCGGCAACGAGAGCTGGCGGTTCAAGAACCGCTCCTGATCCAAAGTCTTCCCCCCGTCCGTTGCCCAGGGGGGCCCACAGGCCCCTCCCACGCGCGCCGCTGCGTCAGCCATGAGGGCACTCCGCGGCGCGCGCGGGACCCTCCCGTGGACTCCCTGGACAACAGGTTCTGCAACCGCAAGCGTGGCTGGAAATTGCAAGCCGATGCCGGCTGGAAATTGGAAGCCGATTGACA
>NZ_LGQY01000201.1:0-1726 GCF_003116065.1 Azospirillum sp. TSO5
TATTGCAGGTTGACGAACACCAGTCCGGGGACGGCGAACAGCGGTCCCCAATGCTCCAGCAGCACATAGGCGGCCTTGCGATCGGCCGTCATCAGCTGGCTGCGCCAGCCGATGCCGATCCGCAAGCCCGGCCCCAGCGCCGCCAGCCGCTCCCGCCAGCGCTCCACCAGCGCCGGATCCGGCACCAGCCAGGAAATCCGTTCGGGAAAGCGCTTCAAGTCGGTGCGCAGCAGGCGCGGCAGGCTGCCGGCAGCGATCTGGACGTCGGCGTCGCGCGGGTCGGTGCTTTCCGGGCGGACATCGGCATCGGGGAAGGAGCGCGCGAACAGCCGCACCAGCCGGTGGTCGCATTCGATCACCAGACGGCCGGCGCGCCGCATCGCCTCGTCATAGCAGGAGGCGAAGAGGAATTCGTCGCCAACGCCCTGCTCCCGCCACACCAACAGGCGCCGCCCGGCGATGTTCTCGCCGCGCCAAGCCCGTATCGACAGTCGGCGCCGGAAGTTCCGCAACGCCGGCGTGCCGAAGCGCCAGTCATAGCCGTTCCAGCCCGAGCGAAGGACGCCGGTCTCCAGAAGCAGGAGCGCTCGGTTGAAATGGGACTGCGCATGCTTGGGATCGGCCTGCAGGGCCGCATCGAAGGCGGCAAGCGCCTCCTCATGCCGGCTTTGCCGCTTCAGCAGATAGGCCAGATTGCCATGGGCCTCGGCCAGCGACGGGGCGAGGCCGATCGCAGTGCGGTGGCAGGCCTCCGCCTCTGCGACCCTGCCCAGCGCTTCCAGGCTGTTGCCCAGGTTGGTCCAGGCGACGGCGAGGCTGGGATTGCTGCGGGTCGCGCGGTCCGCCGTGCGCGCGGCCTCGGCGAAACGGTCGAGCTTGTGGAGAGCGGTGCCGAGGTTGCTGAGCATATCGGCGGCCCCCGGCATCAGGGCGACCGCGATACGATGGGCGGCCACCGCATCCTCGGGACGCACCGCCAGTTCGGCACGGTGGCCGTGGGCGGGGGCCAGATCAGGGCGCAGGCGCAGCGCATGGGCAACGGCGGACCGCGCCTCCCCATCCAGCTCCATGCGGCGCAACAGCGCGGTCCGGTTGACCCAGTGCCCGACGCCGTCGGGCTGCACCGCGACGCAGGCGCGCGACGCCCGCTCGGCCGCGTCGAAGCGGCCCAACCCCTGGTAGGCCTCGCTCAACGCGGCATGGGCGGAGGCATTGACCGGGTCGGCGGCGACGGCGCGGACCAGCAGGGCCTGCGCCTCCTCCAATGCTCCGCGGCGCTTCGCCAGCACACCGGCCAGATGCAAGGCGACCGGATGACCGGGTGCCGTGTCGAGCACCTGCCGCACCAGGGTGTCCGCCGCCGCCGCGTCGCCGGCGCGGTAATGGGCGACGGCATCCGCCGTCAGTCTGTCGGCGTCGCTTCCCGGCCTTCCGTCCGCGTCGGGGACCGGAAGGCGCACCGGAGGCTTGCAGGACGCCGCGCGCGCCAACTCCTGCGCCATTCGGACGAGCGTCGCCTCCAGCCCTTCGCCCGGCCTGGGCTGGAACAGGCGCATGGTCGGGAACCAGGGCCGGACGTCGGTGCCCAGCTGCGTCCAGTCGCGGGTGCCGAAGCGCCAGACCGGCACGCCCAGCGCACCCGCCAATTCCCCCGCCGACATCGCCGGCGAGATCACCAGATCCAGGTTGGCGGTCAGTGCAGCCGTGCCGTCGAAATCGTCCTTCA
>NZ_LGQY01000202.1:0-1706 GCF_003116065.1 Azospirillum sp. TSO5
GGTGAGGGGGAAGCGCGGCGAGGATTCTTGGGAAAGGCACGCGGTGCCACCCCCTCACCCCGCCCCTCTCCCCGGGGGGGAGAGGGGGAATCTCCGATCGTGGGCGGTCGGTCCAGAGCAGCCGAATAGACGACCACCCCTTCCCGATCGGCAATGTTGGAAAGCGACCCGGCCACGCCGCGCTTGCGCTCGAACACCGAAGCGCGGCAGGCGACGATGTCGACCGCCCGGTGATAGGTCCTGCGGGCCTCGTACTTGCTTTGCCAGGACAGCCGTTCCGGTGGCGTGTCGTCCTCGACGATCACGAACAGGTCATAGTCGCTGTCGTCCCCGGCATCACCCCGCGCCTGCGATCCGAACAGAATCACCTTCTGCGGCTGGAAATGGGCGATGACCGGGCGAAGCAGGTCGTCCGGCACCATGGGCACGGAAAGATGGCTGTCTCGGTCGGCGCCCTGCATATCGTCCCCTCCGAAGCGATGGCAGTCTAGCAGGCCGGCACCGCTCCACTCAATCCCGCCCCATCAATCTCTGGGCGGGCTCTGCAGGTACAGCACCAGCAGCCGCACCAGGCTTTCCAGCGCGTTTGCATGGATGCGCTCGTAGCCGTGCGAGGCGTCGATTCCGAAGCAGACCAGCGCCGTGCGGATGTCGTTGCCGGCCTCGATGGCGGACGCGCTGTCGCAGCGGTAATAGCGGAAGACGTCGCGCTGGTGCGGGATGTTCTGGGCCTGGCACAGCGCGATCAGCGAATGGGTCAGCGCCATGTCGAACGGGCCGGTGCTGTCGGCCATGGCGATGGTGACGCCGAATTCGCTGCTGTTCTGGCCGGGGGCGGTGGTGCCGTTGTCGATGGTCACCATTTCCGCCACGTCCTGATGCAGGATCGAGGAAGCGCCGGACCCGACCTCTTCGGAGATCGTGAACAGCAGGTGGCAATCCACCGGCAGGGCGGCCCCGGCATCGACCACCGCCTTCGCCGCGCCCAGCATCACCGCCACCCCCGCCTTGTCGTCGAGATGGCGGGAGACGATGTAGCCGTTTTCCAGGAATTCCGGCTGCGGGTCGATGGCGACGATGTCGCCGATGTTGAAGCCGCGCTCCTCCAAATCCTGCCGGCTGGCGACCGGGGCGTCGACGCGCAGTTCCACCTGCTGCCAGGTGACCGGCTGGGTATCCACCTCCTTGTTGAAGGTGTGGCCCGACGCCTTCAGCGGCAGGATGGTGCCGCGCCACGGGCCGCGGTCGGTCAGCACGGTGCAGCGCGCGCCCTCGGCGAAGCGTGACGACCAGTGGCCGATCGGCACCAGCTCCATCCGGCCATTGTCCTTCAGCATCTTCACCTGGGCGCCCAGCGTGTCGACATGGGCGACCAGCGCCCGGTCGGGACTGGCCCGCACCCCCTTCAGGTCGGCGCGGATGGCGCCGCGCCGCGTCAGCTCATAGGGGATGCCCATCCGCTCCAGCTCGGCACAGCACAGCCGCACCACGTCGGTGGTGTATCCGGTCGGGCTGGGCGTCGTCAGCAGCCGGTAGAGGACGTCGGTGACATAACCCATATCGATGGGCAGCGGCACGGCCATGGTCGGGTTTTCCTCCTGCTGAAAGTCCCCTCTCCCCCCCGGGGAGAGGGTTAGGGTGAGGGGGAAGCGTGGCGACCCCTTACCGAGAATCCACGCGGTGCATCCCCCCCACCCCCCCCCCCC
>NZ_LGQY01000196.1:0-1579 GCF_003116065.1 Azospirillum sp. TSO5
CCAAGGTCGCGAGAAAGCCTTGGAATTCTAATGGCTTGGCGGTGTCGCGATGACGGTTTCAAGACGGTTCGGGAGGACGGCCTTCTAACGAACTCGTCTCTCCATTCCCTCTACAGTTGCGGTTTGCAAACGCCGCGATGGCTTCCGCAACGTTACCTGTAACTTCGCGCCGTTGGGCCTCCTGCAAATGCCAGTAATGGCGCTCGTTTACGCGAGCAGAGTTTCCGATCACCTTTCCCATCACGCTTGGACCATACCCCAGCGTTGCGCCCACGCTATTCCAACTTCGACGCAGATCATGAAGTGTGACACGATCATCACTCAACAACCCTGCATCCTTTCTGATCTGCGACCAAGCACGATCCAGGCTCATGATGTGTCCCGTCGCCGAATCCGGCGTTGGAAACAACCATTCGCATGACCTGGGCATCCTCTTCAGCAGCCGCTTCAGCGGTGCGCTGATGTGAACCTCAAGCGCCCCGTCCTTCTGATCCGTCTTGTGTTGAACAACTCTGATGATGCCACGATTGATATCCACGTTTTCCCAGCGCAGACGAAAGACCTCGGTTTTCCTAAGCGGTGAAAGCATCATGAACTCAATCGCCCAAAGCGACACGTTCTTCATGGCTCCACGGTAGCGGTGCTTTTCGATAGCCGCCCATAGACGCTCGTATTCTTCTGCGGTCAACACCCTTGACCGTCGTGGCTTGGAAACACCGACGTCGATCACAAATGGGTTACGAGCGTCACCGACAAGTTCACGCTTCTCGCCCCAGGTCCAAATCGAGCGCGCCCATGCAATCATCTTTGCGCGGAAATGCGGTCCCTGTCGCATCTTGTCGTAAGCCTGCTGGACCATTCCCCGACTCATGCTCGTAACCGGGAACTCGCCGAACCGTGGGCGGATATGCAGGCGACAATAGCGACGAACTTCTGCCAAGGAGGTTTCCTTGTGGTGCCCGTCCGCCCATTCAAGATACCTGTCGATCACCTCATTGAAGGTTCGCGCTGAGGCCAATCCGACTTTGCGGTCCCATGCTGGATCAGAGCCTTCCATGATTTTGCCCACCAAGATCTTCGCCTTGCTACGAGCTTCATCGGCCCCAATCACGCCGACCTGCCCAAGCCTGAATTCCCGCTGCTGCTTCTGTTGACCGCGATAGCGAAGGATGAATTGCGCCTTACCCGACGCATAGACCTTGACCCCGAATCCTCCGATCTCCGTATCCCAGGACCGACCGATGGGAAGTTTCTTGACAGCAGCATCGGTCAGTCTGATTTTGCGCCTCACTGGAGGAGCCATCACGATTCCTTCCCCGAAATTACCCGTTAAGCTCTTGAGATCACTGGTAAAAATTACGGTAGGCGGCACTGTGCAAGGCCAACGCGAAAAAGACGCGCTAGATCAACGCCTTAAAGCGGGGTTGAGGATGGCGCATCCTTACGCGGAGGAAGCATGCCGTCGCGATGTGGAAGAGCCACCAAATAGCCATCACCGACCGTCCTCCCGAACCGTCTTGAAACCGTCATCGCGACACCGCCAAGCCATTAGAATTCCAAGGCTTTCTCGCGACCTTGG
>NZ_LGQY01000198.1:0-1542 GCF_003116065.1 Azospirillum sp. TSO5
GTCACCGCCTGCGACAACGAGATCTTCGCCTGCGACAGCGCCGACAGGTCACGGGCGTCTTCATGGGTCTTCTGGGCGGCCTGCGCGCCGTAGCCGATGCTGGCCACCAGCAGCGCCGCACAGATCGCGGATGCGGTCTTCATGACGGTCTTCATACGATTGGCTCCTGTTGCGGGGCATCATGCCCCGGTGACAGGCAATCCTAGGCGGGGCTGACTTACCGGCCTTTGGCGAGCGCTATACGGATTGGTAAGATCGAGGCCGCATTCTCGCCATGACCGGCGGCAGACCCTCTGGATCGGGCAGCCAAGACTGGCAGATCGCCAGCGGTACGGCCCAGTTCGGACCGGAGTGCCGTCATGTAACCGGGTCGATCAACGGTTCGGCTTTGCCGGAGAGCGCAGTCGCCGCCATAGGAACCAGGCCACCGCCGCTACGATCACGACGATCACCAGCATGTCGAAGCGATGCATCCAGTCCCGCAGCGTCGGGTCGCTGTTCCAACGTTCTCCCAGCGCGTAGCCGACATAGGCCAGCCCGAAGCACCAGGGCCAGGAGCCGATGAAGGTGTAGAGATGGAAGCGGAGCCTCGGCATCCCGGCCATTCCGGCGGGAAGGGCGATGAAGGTCCGCACAACCGGCAGCATCCGGGCCACCAGCACCGCCGGGCCGCCGAGCCGGGAGAAGAAGCGCTCCGCCAGATCGAGGTCATGCTCGTCGAGCAGGACGTAGCGGCCCCAGCGCCGGATCAGCGGCCGTCCGCCCCGCCGCCCCACCGCATAGGCGATCTCGGATCCCAGGTTGCAGCCGATCGCCCCGACGCTGGCGACCAGCATCAAGTTGAAGTGTCCTGTCGAGACGAGATAGCCGGCAAAGGGCATGATGACCTCGGACGGCAGCGGAATGCAGGCGGACTCCAGCGCCATCAGCATCGCGACGCCGGGATAACCCAGCGTCGCGATGACCGATACGATGATCGATCCGAGTGCTTCGAGAAGATGCCCCACCACGTCCTCACCTGCGGTCCAGCGGGAATAGGGCAGCGGGCAGATGCAGCCGCCGCACGGCTCCCTCGTAAAGCCGGACGATGGCCGGCGTCAGCAGACGATCAATCAGGGGCCGGACCGGAACGACCAGCAGCGATGCGGTGGCGGCGACCAGAAGCGCTCCAGCCATGTCCAGCGGGAAGTGAACACCGAGATAGATGCGAGCCCAGGCGACGCCCATGCCGAAGGCCATCATTCCCCAACCCAGCCGCGGCCAGGAACCGCGCAGCAGCAGGCTGACCCCGATCGTCCACATGAAGGTCGCATGGTCGCTGGGGAAGGACGAGTCGGCCGCATGTGGGATCAGCTGGTGCCCCAACCCGATCATGAAGGGGCGCGGATGCTGCCAGATAGCGCCGATCACCGTGTTGATCAGGGCCGCCGTCAGCAGGGCGCAGCCCGCACCGACCAGGGCTGAACGCCCGTTGTGCCGTCCCCACACCCACAGCACCGCGATCAGCGCCGCCGCCAGCACCACCACGTCATCCGCCAGGAA
>NZ_LGQY01000007.1:0-80462 GCF_003116065.1 Azospirillum sp. TSO5
CGGTTCGGCGGCGCCGGCGTCGTTCGCGTCGGGAGGCGCTTTATAGGCGAGCCCTCCCGAACCGCGCAAGAGCTTTTTTCATCCCCATGTCGTTTTTTTGACGGAGGCCGGCGAGGGGCGCCGAAACGGTCGGCGCCCCTGCCCCGTCAATAGGCGGCGTGGTCCCAGAACTGAGCCATGCTGCTGTCGGCATGGTAGCCGTCGGTACCCATCGACGACCAGCTGAGGTCATGGATGCCATGGGACAGAACCGGGGCGTGGTCCTTCAGCGAGTAGTCACCATGGGCGCTGTCCCGGAAGCCGGGATTGAAGACCGCGTCATTCGGGCCATAAGCACGGCCGTTGGCAGCGACGTTGCCGTCCATGGTCAGCCTGCCGGGGCTGAGCAGCTTCCAATACTGGTTGATCGGCATGTCGCCGGCCGCGAGGTTATGGATCACCATGTTGTCGTGGGGACGGGCCTCGGCACCGGCCTTCGGCACCCATTCCAGGCGGATGAACGCATCTTCCGGACGGCTGGCGACGCCGAAGTTGTTTTCCAGCAGATTGTCGTCGCCGCCATGGACATAGATTCCGGCCCAGGCGAAGCCCTTCACGAAGTTGTCGCGCACCACGACGCCACTGGTCAGGTCGTCGAGCGAGATGCCCCAGCCCTTGTGATCGGTCAGCCAGTTGCCCTTGCCGTCGGTGGCGAGGCCGCCGGTGTCGATCACCTCGTTGCCACGGATGACGGAGCCCATGTCCTGGGCGGAGCGGCCCAGCATCTCGATGCCGCCGCCGTCAGCGGTCTCCTGCCCGACATGGTGGATCTTGTTGAACTCCACGATGTTCTTGCGGTTCAGCTGGCCGTCGTCCCATTCCTTGAACGACACGCCGTACCGCGGGGCATCGGTGATGTCGTTGTGGCTGACCAGCGTGTTGCTGCTGCCGACCGCGCCGATGCCAGCCCCGCCCTTGGTGATCTGGCCGATATGCTCGATGGTGTTGGCGTAGATGCGGTTGCCGTTGGCGGCATGGATCATCGAAACGCCGTTGTTTCCGAGCTGCTCCATATGGTTGCCGGCGATGCGGCTGTTGTCGGTGCCGTCAAGCGAAACCGCGGTTCCGACATTGACGAAGTGGTTGCCTCCGACCGAGTTGCCGTGCCCGCCCTGCATCGACAGCGCCGAGCCGTCATAGCGGGTGTCGGAGAAGGTCAGCCCTTCGATGCTGACGTCGCTGGCGTTGCTGGTCTTGATCAGCGTGCCGAGCCGGGCGACGACCACGCCGTCCGACTGGAAGCTGCCGGCATGCTCCGGCTTGACCACCAGCTTGCCGTCGCTGGCGCGCCAGCCGAATTCACCGGGGTCGCGGATCAGCGAAGCGTCATTCATCAGCCGATAGGTGCCGCCGGTGCGCAGCCCATAGGAGGCGGCGTCGTCGAGCGTCACCGTGTGGTGATACTGGTCGATCGCCTTCACATGCGAGATGTCGTCCTTCAGCCGTTCGGTGTCGAAGGTCTGAACGACCAGCCCGGCATGGGGCTTCAGGCCCGACGGAATGTCGCCGTTCGAGAAGTTGAAGCTGGTCTTGCTGGCGCCGCTGGCGTTGGCCTTCAGCACATGCCAGCCGCTGGTCGCGGCATTGGCCGGGTTGAAGTCGCCGGTCTGCGCCGCATGCTGGCGGACGCCGCCGATGCTGACGTCCAGGCCATTGGCGGAGGAGAGCTTGGCGGAATAGAGTCCCTTGCCCTCATAGGTGAAGCCGGTCACCCGCTCCCCGCCGCTCAGGACCGGCGTCTCGCTCTTGTAGGCGAGGAAGCTGTGGCCGTCGTCGTGGGAGTCGAGAGTCAGCGTCTTGTTCAGGCGATAGGTGCCGCCACGAACATAGGTGGTGTCGATGTCGCTCGCCCGCATTGCGTCCCGCGCCTTCTCGAGGCTGGCGAAGGGACCGTCGGTGCCGGCGGCGTTGGGAGCGGCGAGCCGCCCGGACCAGCTGTCATTGCCCTTGGTGGACACGAAAAAAGCGGTCTGGTCGGTGGTCGTCATAAGTCATTCCTCCGTTCTGATGAAGGCATGAGTCGAATTTTTTAGTTAAAAATTTATTTACAGCTTAAGTACCTCCGATGGACAGGTTGTGACTGCAAGATCAGCAATTTGTATCCTGATACCGCACCGGAATTTCGTAACGTTCTTGACCGATTTTGTTTGTGAAACCGGAATATGGATGGTGATTTGGATTCACACTGCTTCGCTCGCGCAATGCGGGTAGGAGCGGAAGCCCGGACGGTTCCGGCAATTGCGGAAAAGTTACAGGCCATCGCCGCGCTGGCCACTTTCTGGAATTTTATGATAAGCTTGCCACCGCCGGGGTCTTGTTCTTGGTCATACAGCGGTGCCGCGCCCAGTTCAGCGTCAGGGCCGCCCTTCCCCGGCTACAGGACGTGAAAGGGACCTGTCTTGAGCGAAGAGTTGAAGAACGTCACCGCGACGAACGTCACCGCGACGGTAAAGTGGTTCAAGCCGGAAAAGGGTTTTGGTTTCGTCCGCCTCGCCGATGGCTCCGGAGAGGCTTTCTTGCACGCTTCGGTCCTGGCCGCCGCCTCCCTGCCCAACCCGGTCGAGGGCACGACGGTCGTCTGCGATCTGGCCCAGGGCGCCAAGGGACCCCAGGTCGTCGCCATTCACTCCGCCACGCCGCCGGAAACGCCGCCGGCTCCGCGTGCCCGCAACCAGCGCCCGCCGCGCGCCACCGCCTCGGCCGCACAGCCGATGGGCCAGCCCCCCGGCATGGGAGCGCAGCCTGACGATGGCGAGGGCTTCGCCCGTCCGCCGAAGCCGCCGCGCGAACGTCGCGAACGCCAGGCGGAGCCAGCCGGCCCGGCCACGATGGCCTACGGGACGGTGCGCTGGTACAATCTGGACAGCCAGTCCGGTCTGATCGAGCCGTGGGAAGATGGCGCGACCGTCTATTTCGACCGTGCGACCCTGCGCCAGTCGGGCCTGGACATCGTCGCCGACGGCGAAGACGTCCGCTATCTGGCCGTCGGGTCGGAGGACGCCCCGGTCGCCCAGCGGGTCGAGCTGATCTGATAAAGGCGTTGCCGGAAGCAGCCGCGCGGTGGCGTTCTCAAGCCGGCCGCGCGGCTTTCGGAATGCGCAGACTCAGAACCGCGTCGAGAGTGTGAAGAAGGCGCGCGGGGCGCGATCCTGCGTGCTGAACGGCGTGGTGATGAAGGGCTTGGCAAGCTCAACGCTGGCGTCGATGCGCCGGAACACGCCGAACCGCAGGCCGACGCCGGCCGAGGCGAGCGACCGGCGACCGTGGCGCGTGCCGCCCTCGTAGTTGTAAACCGCACCATAATCGCCGAAGCCATAGGCGACCGCGTAATCCAGCCCCTCCTCCTGGACCGGCAGGATGTATTGCAGTTCCGCCCGGCCGGCGAAGCCGCTGTCGCCGGTGATCTCCGACGGGTCGAAGGCACGGCCATACTGCTTGCCGCCGAGACCATATTCCTCCGACGAAAGAAGCTGGTCAGGGCTGTATTGCGCCTCGCCGGACAGGGCGAGGACCAGCGTGTCGGTCAGCGGCTGGTTGCGCTGGGCCGAGACCAGCAGCTTGCGGAAATCGCTGCGCCCGCCGCTGCGGGTCAGGTTGGCGCTGCCGGATTCCGTGGCGTTCAGGATGTCCAGGCCCTTGGACAGTTCCGCCGTCAGCAGGTTCGACCCGCCCCAACCGTCGGCGAAATCATAGGAGACGTTGGCGGAGACGATGCGCAGACGGTCCTGCGACAGCTTGTCGCCCAGCGCGTCGGTGCGGCTGTCGCGGATGGTGAAGCCAAGGCCCGCTCGCAAGGTCTCCGTACGACTGCGGATGAAGGGATGCGACACCGCCACGCGGCCGGAGGTGGTCAGGCTGTAGAGGTCGAGCGGACGCACGCTGTCGCCGGGCTGCGACCAGGAGCGGCGGACGCCATACTCCACCGTCGTGCCTTCGGCATCGACCGGCACCAGTTGCCCAACGTCGAAGAAGCGCAGTTCGCGGATCTGCGGGGTGACGATGCCCTGGGCGGTGGTGCGCTCGAACAGGCCAAGCTGGTCCTCGACGCTGGCGACACCGGTCAGCTGAAACGGACCGATGGAGCGGGTGCCACGGTTGTCGAGCGACAGGAAGCCGTTGAAGGGCGTGCGCTCCAGCGCCAGCGTCAGGCGCGAGGCGCCGGGGGTGTCCGGCGACGCCTCCAGCACCGTCTTCACCGCGACGCCGGGCAGGTCGTCGGCCAGCAGGACATAGCGCTCCATATCCGCCATGCGCAGCGGACGGGAGGCCTTGATCTTCTCCCCCATCCGCCGCAGCAGGCCGAGCCGGTCGGTCGCCTCGCCCTGGACGACCACCTCGTCGACATAGCCCTCCACCACCTGCAGGCGGACGACGCCGTCGCGGATGCGCTGCGCCGGCACCACCGCCTGGGACAGCACATAGCCGTCGTTGCGGTAGCGCGCGGTGATAGCGTCGCGGATGGCATAGAGGTCGGCCAGGGTGATCGGCTTGCCCAGCTTGTCGCGCCACAGGGCGGACAGGCTGCCGCTGTCATAGACGCTGTTGCCGTCGATGCGGACCTCGCTCAGCGTCAGGGTGATGCGCTCTGCATCGCGGGGCGGCGGCGCCCTCTCCGGTGCCGGCATTTCGATCTCCGGCTTGGATTGCGGCACTGCCGGCCGTTCGAAGCGCTGCTCCAGCCGGTTGGGATCGAGCGAGGGCGGCAAAACCGGTGGCAAAGCCGGCGACACCGCCTGGGCCAGCGCCGGCAACGGACAGGCGGCGCCGGCCAGCAGCAGGGCGGACAGGCGGGCGAGCCGATGCAGGCGTCGCGGCACGGGAGTGGGCATGGCGGTTCGGGACACGGCTTGTCGTCGTCCGGCTATTTGTCGGTGAGGGCGGTGACGCCGGCCCAGTCCGGCTCGGGCGCCAGGCCGACGCGCTTTTCCGCCTTGTGCAGCATCGCCAGGGCGGCGCCGTCGGTAGCGACCAGGGCGCGGAAGCCGGCGGCTGCGGCCTCGAACCGGCCGGCGCGCCAGTGGTTGAGGGCGGCCGCGTAGGCCGCGCGCTGGGCGCGGTCTTCCGGATCGGCGCGGCGGCTGTCGGACAGCGGCTCGAACACCTCGACCGGTTCGCTG
This sequence comes from Azospirillum sp. TSO5, assembly GCF_003116065.1. NCBI lineage: Bacteria > Pseudomonadati > Pseudomonadota > Alphaproteobacteria > Rhodospirillales > Azospirillaceae > Azospirillum > Azospirillum sp. TSO5. The sequence goes on from NZ_LGQY01000007.1 coordinate 5,157, forward strand.
CGGCCGACGACCTGCACGATGTCGAGCGCGCGGAAGGCCTCCGGGTCGCCGTGATGGCGCATGGTCTCGCCGCTGACCATCAGGACGGTGTTGTAGTATTTGTTGGCGCCCTCCAGCCGGGACGCCAGATTCACCGTGTCGCCCATCACCGTGTAGTTGAAGCGGCGGGGCGAGCCGATGTTGCCGATCAGCGCCGGGCCGGTGGCGATGCCGATGCGGTTGGAGCCGCGCCCGCTGGCCGTCGCCAGCAGGGTCGGATCGTCCGCCATCGCTTGACGCATCGCCAGAGCCGCCGCCACCGCGGCGCGGGCATGGTTGTCGATGGCATAGGGGGCGCCGAAGACCGCCAGCACGGCGTCGCCGATGTATTTGTCGACGAAGCCGCCATGCGCCTCGATGATGTCGGTCATCACCGTGAAATAGCGGTTCAGCACGGCAACCAGGGCTTCCGGCTCCATCCCCTCCGACATCTTGGTGAAGCCGGCGATGTCGCAGAACAGGATCGACAGGTCGCGCTCCTCACCGCCCAGGCTGGGCGACTGGCCCGACGCGATCATGTCGTCGATCAGCGATCCCGGCAGATAGAGCTTGAAGGCGTTGCGGATGTGCCGCTGGTCGCGGTCCAGCACGGCGAAGCGCAATCCCAGCGCCAGCGGGAAGACCAGCAGCGCCGCCAGCGCCGCCTGCAGATAGGGCAGGACCAGCCCGCCCTGGAAGGCCTCCACCGCCACGCCGCTCCACCCCGCCAGCAGCAGGAGCAGGCCGAATGCCGCCACCGGCGGCCGGGTCGCCAGCGTCACCAGGGCGGCCAGACCGGCCAGCAGCAGGACCAGCGCCACGCCGGCCGGCCGGCCGGCCTCCGCCAGCGCATCATGCGCCATCAGGTTGGAGATGGCGGCGGCATGGATGTAGACGCCGGGGATGCTGTCGCGGGTACGGCCGGCGACATACAGCTCGCTCATCACCGGCAGGGCGCAGCGTTCGGGAAGATTCACCCCCTCCGGCTTCGTGACCCAGCGGTTGGAGGAGAGCTTGCGGTCCTCCACGTCCAGCACGGTGCCGACCATCACCGCCTTGCCCTTGAACTGGCTGGCGAAGAAGTCGGTCTTGCCGGCCTCGGCGCAGGCGTACAGGTCGGCCAGCGAATAGGTCGGGATGGCGCCCGGCGCGGTCGCATGGTTGACCAGCAGCCGGTTGCCCTCCCCGCCCGGAATCCGGTAGCCGGCCATGGTGGCGGAGCCGTCGGCCCCCCGCTCCAGCGGCGCCTTCAGCGCCCGCGACGCCACCTCCACCGCCATGCCCGGCTCGGCCTTCGGCTTGCCGTCGGGACCGGCCACGGTCAGCGTCAGCGGAACGCGGCGCAGCACGCCGTCCGGATCCTCGACCAGATTGACCGAGCGGACATTGTTGACCCCGGCGGCGATCATATAGCCGCGGTAGGGCATCAGCGGATCGCTCTGATGCTGCACCTTGGCCAGCACCAGCCGCCCCTCCTTGCCGCCGCGGCGCAGGGTCAGCAGGTAATCGCGCTCGAATCCGGGGATCAGCGTCTCGACCGAGGTCGGGTGGACGAGGTCGAGGCCGATGGCCGCCGCCCCGCCGTCCAGCATGGCGCCGAGCACGGTGCCCAGCCGCGGCCCCCACAGCGCCTGCGGCGTGCCGGCGAAGGGCGGGCGGCGGTAGGTCTCCTCATCGATGCCGACCACCACCACCGGCGACGGGTCGGGAGCCGGGCGGGGGCCATGCAGCCGCTCCCGCAGCCAATAGAGGCTGTCGATCGACGGCCCCTGCAACGAGGATGAGGCCGTCAGCACCAGAAGTGATGCTACGACCGGCGCCACCGCGCCGAGCAGGACCAGCCGGACGCGCCGGGGCAGCCTCATCCTCTTCAACGGTCGTGCCCGCCGCTCAGAAGCGGATCAGGCGGCCAAGCGCCGGACCGCCGCCGGCCGCGGCCTTCTCGTCGATCTTCACGATGAAGGACTTCTGCCCGGCGGAAACCTTGTAGAGGCCGCCCGCCTCCAGCCCGCTGCCCTTCTTCGCTGTGTCCAGCGTGGTGCCGGGCACATTGACCGTGGTCAGCGCGATGCCCTGCACGTCCAGCCGGTCGATGGTGACGGGGCCGGGAGCCGACAGGATCAGCACCGGATGGGTCTTGAACAGGGTCAGGTCCGGCTTCGGCAGCGGCGCCTTCATGCCCGGCAGGGCGATGGGCGCGCTGCGGAAGACGGTCACCCCCGCCTTGCCCGCCTCGTTGGAGGCCAGCAGCAGCTTGCCGCCGTCGCAGGGCAGCGTGTGGCGGTCGATGCTGCCGCCCTCCACCGCCGACTCGCGGGCGCCGACCGTCACCGATCCGCCGGTGATCGTCTCGTTCACGCAGGATTCCAGATAGCTCAGCGTCAGCGTCTGCCCGGCCTTCAGCGCCACGGTGCGGCCGGTTGCCAGATAATCCATCGGCTGCACGCCGTCGACGCCGTCCGACACATCCTCAACCAATGCGGTGGGGGCGCCTGCGGCCGGCGCCGGATCGGCGGCGAGCGCCAGCGGCGACGCAGCCAGCAGAAGCAGGGACCCTGCGGCGATGGCGCGGCCGGGCATCCGAAGGACAGGCATCAGGAACGCGACGGACATGGAAAACGGCCTCCCGGTCAGTGCAGGGGGGATGTACCCCATGCGGACGGTTTCAATACGGCTCCGTACCCTTTAGCGAAGTTACCGAGTTACTTCAAATCCAATACGTCGCCGGCAGCCAGGGTCACAGCGATAGCGCCAGTAAAGACCGGCCGTCCAGGCGACACACGATTGTCAAGGAAGTGAAATAAACCCGCCACACCGGCGTCATGACCACAGGCTAATATACACGTCCCGCGCGTGGCGGCCCTGCGGGCTGTGGCGGACGGACCGGACATCATTGGAGCGTCGCGACCGAACATGGGCACCGAACACATCGTCCGCTCCTTCGCGCAGGAATTGCAGCGCCTGTCCAACCTCATCACCCAGATGGGCGGCGTGGCCGAGGCGCAGGTCGAAGCGGCGGTGAAGGCGGTGACCCGCCGCGACGTCGGGCTCGCCTCGCAGGTGATGCAGGCCGATGCCCGGCTCGACGCCTATGAACGCGACATCGACGCGGAGGCGGTGCGGCTGCTGGCCCTGCGCCAGCCGATGGCGCAGGACCTGCGCGAAATCGTCTCCGCCCTGAAGGTCTCCGCCGACCTGGAGCGGATCGGCGACTATGCCGCCAACATCGCCAAGCGGTCGCTGGCGCTGGCCCAGGTGCCGGTGGTGCGGCCGGCGGCCGGCATCCCGCGCATGGGCCGGCTGGTCGAGGCGATCCTGAAGGAGGTGCTCGACGCCTATATCGAGCGCGACGTCGACAAGGCCATCGCCGCCTGGGAACGCGACGAGGAGCTGGACGACCTCTACACCAGCCTGTTCCGCGAGGTCCTGACCTATATGATGGAGGATCCGCGCAACATCACGCCCTGCACGCATCTGCTGTTCATGGCGAAGAACCTGGAGCGGATCGGCGACCACGCCACCAACATCGCCGAGATCATCCATTTCCTGGTGGTCGGCTCGCCGCTGACCGTGCTGCGCCCGAAGAACGACGGCAGCAGCTTCGCCGTGGTGTCGCCGGCCGCTCCGGACATCGACCTGCCGCTCCCTCCCGACGAGGACGCCGGCCCGGTCGACGCCGGCTGAGTCCCGCCCTCCCCGCCCGCCTGCGCAGTTGCCGACCCTCCCTTCGGCAGCGACACTTTGCCCGTCCCCTGCGACGGATCCGCCCGCGCAGGGGAGATACCGCCACCGTGCGGGGCTTTTCCGTTTGCATGCGGCGCGGGGGTCGGGTATTAGCCCGCCCCGTGTGCCCGACATTCGCCGCGGCATCCCTGTCCCTGCCTGCAACGAGACACGCTGGTCATGCCCGCCGACGCACTGAGCTCCGCCCTGCTTCCCGCCGGACTGCACGACGTGCTGCCGTCCGAAGCGGCGCATGAGGCGGCCGCCGTCGAACGCCTGCTGGCGGAATTCGCCGCGCAGGGTTACCGCCGCGTCGATCCGCCCCTGGTCGAGTTCGAAGAGAATCTGCTCTCCGGCCCCGGCGCGGCGATGTCCAAGCAGACCTTCCGACTGATGGACCCGCATTCGCAGCGCATGATGGCGGTCCGCGCCGACATCACCCCGCAGATCGCCCGCATCGCCACCACCCGCCTGAAGAACGAGGCCCGGCCGCTGCGCCTGTGCTACGCCGGGCAGGTGCTGCGGGTGAAGGGATCGCAGCTGCGCCCCGAACGCCAGTTCACCCAGGTCGGCGTCGAGCTGATTGGTGCGCTGGAGGCGGAGGCCGACGCCGAGGTGGTTCTGCTGGCTGTCCAGGCGCTGACCGCCATTGGCGTGCCGCACCTGTCGGTCGACCTCTGCGTGCCGACCATGGTCTCGCGCATCTGCGCCGGGCTGGGGCTGGGCGAGGATGAAATCCGCGAGCTGCGCGCCGCGCTCGACCGCAAGGACTCCGCCGCCGTGGCGGCCGTCGGCGGCCCGGCGGCCAAGCTGCTCGAAACGCTGATGAGCGCCTCCGGTCCCGCCGACCGCGCCATGCAGGCGCTGGCCGCCCTGCCGCTGCCGGAGGGCGCCGAGAAGGACCGCCGCCGGCTGACCGACACGCTGGCCCTGCTGCGCGCGGCGATGCCGGACCTGACGGTGACCATCGATCTGGTGGAGCATCGCGGCTTCGAATACCAGACCGGCCTCAGCTTCACCCTGTTCTCCCGCGCGGCGGGGGAACTGGGCCAGGGCGGACGCTACCGCGCCGGCGCTCAAGGCGAGGCCAAGGGAGATGGTCGCGGGGAGCCGGCGACCGGCTTCACGCTCTACATGGACACGCTTCTGCGCGCGGTTCCGGCGGCCAAGGCCCCCGGCCGGGTGTATCTGCCGCATGGCAGCGGTTGGGAGACGGCGCGCAAGCTGCGGGCCGACGGATGGGTGACGGTCGCCGGGCTCGCCCCGGTGGCCGATGCGGTCGCGGAAGCCAAACGGCTCCAGTGCGGCCATTGGCTGGCCGGCGGGGACGTCAAGCCGGTCGGATGACCCTGGGTTCAAACGACTTGGGTTCAAGCGAGTTGGGTTCAGGGTGAACGGACCCCCACGCCGCGCGGATGGTGCCCTGCGGTGGATCGGGCGGTTGAGCGGTTCCTTTTGAAGTTTTGCGGAGACGAGAGATGGCCAACGTTGCGGTGGTCGGCGCCCAGTGGGGCGACGAGGGCAAGGGCAAGATCGTCGACTGGCTGTCCAGCCGGGCCGATGTGGTGGTGCGCTTCCAGGGCGGTCACAACGCCGGCCACACGCTGGTGATCAACGGCGTCGAATACAAGCTGAGCCTGCTGCCGTCCGGCGTGGTGCGCCAGAGCAAGCTGTCGGTCATCGGCAACGGCGTCGTCTTCGACCCGTGGGCCTTCATCCGCGAAGTCAACGCGATCAAGGAAAAGGGCGTCTCCGTCACGCCGGAAAACCTGATCGTCGCCGAGAACGTGCCGCTGATCCTGCCGGTGCACAGCGCCCTGGACAAGGCGCGCGAAGAGGCCAAGGGCGCCGGCAAGATCGGCACCACCGGCCGCGGCATCGGTCCGGCCTATGAGGACAAGGTCGCCCGCCGCGCCATCCGCCTGTGCGACCTGACCGACGACGCCGTGCTGGTGGAGAAGGTCGACGCCCTGCTCGCCCACCACAACGCGCTGTTCCGCGCGCTGGGTGCGCCGGAGATGACCCCGGCCGACATCCTCGACCCGCTGCGCGAGATCGCCCCGCAGGTCCTGCCCTACGCCGCCGTCGTCTGGAAGCAGCTGGACGAACTGCGCCGCGCCGGCAAGCGCATCCTGTTCGAAGGCGCCCAGGGCACGATGCTCGACATCGACCACGGCACCTATCCGTACGTCACCTCCTCCAACACGGTGGCCGGCAACGCCGCCGCCGGCAGCGGCATGGGTCCGCGCGCCGTCGGCTATGTGCTGGGCATCTGCAAGGCCTACACCACCCGCGTCGGCTCCGGCCCCTTCCCGACCGAACTGCTGGACGACATCGGCGAGCTCATCGGCCAGAAGGGCAAGGAGTTCGGCGTGGTCACCGGGCGCAAGCGCCGCTGCGGCTGGTTCGACGCCGTCATGGTCCGTCAGGCGGTCAAGACCGGCGGCATCGACGGCATCGCCCTGACCAAGCTGGACGTGCTGGACGGCTTCGACGAGATCAAGGTCTGCGTCGGCTACAAGCTGGACGGTAAGGAGATCGACTACTACCCGTCGAACGCCGGTTCCCAGGCCCGCGTCGAGCCGATCTACGAGACCTTCGAAGGCTGGAAGGACACCACCCGCGGTGCCCGCTCCTGGGCGGAGCTGCCGGCCCAGGCCGTCAAGTATGTCCGCCACATCGAGGAGCTGATCCAGGCCCCGGTCGCCCTGCTGTCGACCAGCCCGGAACGCGACGACACCATCCTGATGACGGACCCCTTCTCCGACTGATACGGCGGGGAGTTCCCAAGCAAAAAGGGCCGGCATTTCGCCGGCCCTTTTTCGTTTCCGAACCTATGCGCCCGGATCAAACCGAGCGCGTCAGCCCGCCGTCGACCCGGATGTTCTGGCCGGTGATGTAGCCGGCGCCCGGCGAGGCCAGGAAGGCCACCGTCGCCGCGATCTCGTCGCTGCTGCCATAGCGCTGCATCGGCACGCTCTGGCGCCGCTCCTCGGTCCCAGGCAGGCTGTCGATCCATCCCGGCAGGACATTGTTCATCCGCACATTCTCCGCCGCATACTGGTCGGCGAAGATCTTGGTGTAGGCGGCCAGCCCCGCCCGCGCGACGGCGGAGGTCGGGAACATGGCGCTCGGCTCGAACGCCCAGGCGGTGGAGATGTTGACGATGGAGCCCGCCTTCTGAGCCACCATGATCGGTGCCACCAGCCGGACCGCCCGCACGACGTTGAGGAAATAGACCTCGATCCCGCGGTGCCAGTCCTCGTCGCTGATTTCCAGCAGGGGACCACGCGGCCCATGGCCGGCGCTGTTGACCAGCGCGTCGATGCGGCCCCAGCGCTGCATGGCGGCATCGACCAGCCGCTTCAGGTCGTCGTTGGACTGGTTCGACCCGGTGACCCCGATGCCGCCCAACTCATCGGCCAGCGCCTCGCCCTTGCCGGAGGAGGACAGGATCGCAACCTTGAATCCGTCGGCCGCCAGCCGGCGCGCCGATGCCGCCCCCATGCCGCTGCCCCCGGCCGTGATGACGGCCACCTTCACCTCTGACATCCCTATCCCTCCCTGACAAATGGTTGGGCCAACCATACGGGAGGGCCGCCCGCCGCCTCAAATGCGATTTCAGCGGGGCGGCTGGCGGGACGGTCAGATGTCGAAGTTGGCGGCGATGCTGCCGGTGGACTGGCGGTGGCGCAGGGCGTCGGCCAGCGTCCGGTTGTCCAGCACGGAGGCGGTGGCGTCGCGGACCTGCAGCATCAGCCAGCGGACCGAGCAGGTCTCCGTATCGATGCAGTCCTCGCACGGCTTGAAGGATCCCTTGCTGGCGCAGGGGAGCGGGGCGAGATGGCCGTCGATCAGGCGAATCACCTCGCCGAAAGTGATCTGTGCGGCGGGGCGGGCCAGCCGATAGCCGCCGCTCTTGCCGCGCTTGGCGAACAGGATGCCTTCCTTGCGCAGCTCGACCAGAATCGCTTCCAGGAATTTGCGCGGGATGTTCTCGCGCTCCGCGATGTCGGCGATCAGGATCAGGTCGCCGGTGTCCTTCTCCGCCAGCATGATGAGGGCACGCAACGCATATTTGGCTTTCTGCGACAGCATTCCGGCGGAATCCGTTTATTGCGGCGGCGGATGGTTGGTCCACCCCCGATCTAAAGCTTCGGTGGTTAACATTTCGTACCGGCCCGGTATTCCACCCAAAGGCGTGTTCCCGCCGGACGCCCGGACCTTAGCCAGTTTCGCCGGCCATTGCGACCGGCTTTGCGCGAATGGTTTGCGGCATCCGGCGCGGGCGCGCTAAGGTCCCCTCGGCCCAAGGGGTCATTCAGCCATATTCCCGCAGAGTCGAAGGTCAGGACATGCAGTACGCCATCGTTCCGGTCACCCCGTTCCAGCAGAACTGCACGGTGCTCTGGTGCCCCGAGACGATGAAGGGCGCCGCCATCGATCCCGGCGGCGACCTGGACCGCATCCTGGCGGCGGTGACGGCGAAGGGCGTGACGCTGGAGAAGATCCTGGTCACCCATGGCCACATCGACCATGCCGGCGCCGTCGCCGATCTGGCCGACAAGCTGTCGCTGCCGATCGAGGGGCCGCACCGCGACGACCAGTTCTGGATCGACGGCATGCCGATGCAGAGCCAGATGTTCGGCTTCCCGCCCGTCCGCTCCTTCACGCCCGACCGCTGGTTGGAGGAAGGCGACACGGTGACCGTCGGCAACCAGACGCTGGAGGTCCGCCACTGCCCCGGCCACACCCCCGGCCACGTCGTGTTCGTCCATCGGCCGTCGAAGCTGGCCATCGTCGGCGACGTGCTGTTCCAGGGCTCGATCGGCCGCACCGACTTCCCCAAGGGCAACTACGGCGACCTGATCGCCTCGATCCGCGACAAGCTGTTCCCCTACGGCGACGACTTCGCCTTCATCCCCGGCCACGGCCCGATGTCGAATTTCGGCGAAGAGCGGCTGTACAATCCGTTTTTGAACGACTGATTGAACTGAGTTGCCCCCTCCCCATCCCTCCCCCTCTTCGAGGGAGAGGGGGTAGGACGCTTATCAGCGTGGCTTAATTGTCGGGACGGCGGCAGTCCCCTCTCCCGCGGAACGCGGGGGAGGGTTAGGGAGGGGGCAAAACGCCGCAGCCGGCTCTCAATCCACCATCGGCTCGTCACCCAGCAGAAGGTCGATGCGGCGACGCAGGCTGATGAGTTCGCGGCGCTGCATGTCGTCGACATAGGCGCGGTGCTCGCGCGGGTCGCCCAGCCGGGCGGTCGCGCGGCGCAGCGCGTCGAGAAAGCGGCCGACCGCCGACATGGTGCGCAGCGACGGTTCCTTGGCGGCGTCCTTGCGGCTGCGGGCGGCCTGGACGGTGCCGTCGCCGGCCTTCACCTGCTCCCACAGCGCCATCTGCTCGTCCAGATCCTTGATCCAGGCGATCTCGATCAGGGTGGAGCGCGAGACGTCGTGATGGGCGGCGGCATATTCCTGCTTGATCGTTTCCGGCAGGCTGTTCAGCCGCAGGGTGTGGCTGACGTTGCTCTGGCTCTTGCCGATGATGCGGCCGAGTTGTTCCTGGGTGTAGCCGAAGCGGTCGATCAGGCGGGACAGCGCCTCCGCCAGTTCCAGCGCGTCCAGATCGACGCGCTGCACATTCTCCACCAGCGTCAGTTCGTCCGGATTGCCGGAGGTGACCAGCGCGTAGATGGTCGCCAGCCCCAGCATCTCATGCGCCCGCAGCCGCCGTTCGCCGGCGACCAGCCGATGGCCGCCCACGACCTCCTGCACCAGGATCGGCTGCTTCAGCCCGTAATGCGCAATCGAGTCGGCCAGACTCTGCATCTCCTGCGGGTCGAAATGGCGGCGCGGCATGCTTGGATTGCGCATTACCCGTGCGACGTCGAGTTCCAACAGCCGGGGCGGCTTGCCCGTATCGTCGAACAGATCCGAATGATCGGGTGCGAGCGTCGGCATGTCGTATCCAGATTCCCTGTTCACCATTCCTTCCGGCTTCGCAACCGTGCCCCGTCCATTGCAGCGCTGTCAACGGCGCAGTGAGAAGAAAAGGGGAACAGGGAATTGTGGCTTCGCCGTCGCCGGCCAAGTCATCCCATCACGCCGCCTTGATGTCGGCCAGGAAACGTTCGATCTCCGCCCGCAGATGTCCGGCCTGCCGCGTCAGATCCTGGGACGAGGTCAGCACCTCTTCGGCGACCGTCTTGGTCGTATCGGCGGACCGCGCCACGCCATCGATGATCGCGGTTACCGATTGCGTCGCCTTTGCGGCCTGTTCGGCGTTGGCGGCGATGTCCATCGTTGCGGTGCCCTGCTCATCGATGGCGTTGGCGACGATGCCGGAGATGCGGCCCATATCCTCGATGACACGGGCGATCTCGCCGATGGAGGCGGCGGCTCCGTCCGTCACCGACTGCATCGTGCCGATCTGGCTGCCGATCTCGTCGGTGGCCTTGGCGGTCTGGGAAGCCAGATGCTTGACCTCGTTGGCGACGACGGCAAAGCCTTTGCCCGCTTCCCCGGCCCGCGCCGCTTCGATGGTGGCGTTCAGTGCCAGAAGGTTGGTCTGCGCCGCGATGTCGTGGATCAGTTGAACCACGGTGCCGATTCGACCGGCGGTCTCCACCACCACGCGCATGGTTTCGCCCGCCTGCGCGGCGGCGCCGATGGCGGCCTGGGTGATGCGGCCCGATTCCTCGATGTGACGACCGATGTCGCCGATGGAGGCGCGCAGCTGGTTGGCGGCCGACGCCACCGTTCCGACGTTGCTCGCCGTCTGATCGGCCGCCGCGGCGACGCTGGTCGCCTCGTGCAGCGTCCGGTCGGCGCCGTCGCTCATCGACCTGGCCGTCGTCTCCAGCCCGCCGGCGGCGCTGGCCACCGCGCGGACGATACCGCCGACGCGGGCATCGAAGCCGTCGGTCACCTGTTCCAACTGGCGGGTCCGTTCCTCGCGCAGGGCGCGGATCCGCTCCTGCTCCATATGGAGGTCGTCGGCCTTGATCAACGCCTCCTTGAACACCTGCATGGCGCCGGCCATCCGTCCGATCTCGTCGTGGCGCTCCTGCGCCGGCACGTCGAGCCGGCGTTCGCCCTGGGCCAGACGCTGCATCGCCTCGCACATCGCCGACAGCGGACGGGTGATGCCGCGGGCGAACAGGATGCCACCGATGCAGATGACCAGCAGCAGGGCGGCCCCGGCACCGATCATCTGGTCGCGCATCGAATGGACAGGCGCCAGGATCTCGTCCACAGCCGCCTCCGCCAGCACCAGCCAGTGGACGCCGTTATGGGTCATCGGCCGGTAGGCGGTCAGTGCCGGACCGCTGCCGGCGAAGTTCGTCGCCTCCAACACCCCGGTGTGGTCGGAATCGCCTTTGATGGTGCCCATGGCGCCGCCCTCATAGGGCGTCAGCACCGCCGTTCCCTTGGCGAAGCGGGGCGTGCTGCGCAGCTTGCCGTCCTCCCCGACCAGGAACGTATCGCCACTGTCCCCCATGCCGCCGGTGGCGCGCATGATGCGATCCAGCCCGTTCGGCTCGATGCGGAAAACCAGGGTGGCCAGGAGCTGGGCTCCCCCGTTCGGCAGGTTCAACACCACCGGAGCGGCCAGGAAGGCCGAAGCTGCGCCATCGGCCGGCGCGTAGGCGCTGAAATCGGCGATCCGGGCCTCATCCGGCTTGGGATCGCGCTTCACCGAGTCGGCCAGGGCGGCGAGCGGACCTTCGGCCGGCTTGCCGAAATCGCCGCCTTTCGCGGCGCTATAGAGCACAGCCCCGTCCTGCGACAGCAGCAGCACGTCGGCCAACCCGCGGCGCAACATCAGATCAGCCATCCAGGACTGCAGCCGGAGATGCGCCATGTCGTACATGGTGTTCATATCCGGCTTCTCGAGCTTGTAGCGCTCGGCCGGCGGGTTGGGATTGTCATCGACATAGCGCTTGCGCAGCAGAGTGCCGGGGTCGCCTCGATCGGCCTCGACTCTCCAGCCGTTGCCCAGCGCCACCGCGGCATCGCGCATTGAGCGCGTGTTCGCCGTAAGGACGATGTCGCCCTCCAACCCCTCCAGATAGGACTGGACGCTGGCGGCGCGGGCGTCCGCCAGCGCCACCAACTTGTCCTGTGCCGCCGTGCGCAGCCTGTCGGTGGCCGCGGAGTAGGCGAAGCTGCCAAGCAGCAGTGCCGTCAGCACCGCCGATCCGACCACGGCACCGGGGATCTTGTGACGCAGAAGCAATCTTCTCAAGGTTGTGCCCCTCCCATGCAAAGCGCCGGTTGGCCCGGCTTGACTGGCGTGACGAACAGCCGCTCCTGCCCGCCGGACATTTCCGATCCGACCGAGCCGCTGGACGTTGCGCCGCCTACGTACAATTCTATGCGCAAACCATTAACAGAATCCGTCATATCCTTTTAATCGTTTTGTTAAACGATCGTTCAAAATCCATTCGGCTGGCGCAATGAAACGTAACTCAGTAGAAAGGGTTGATGCAGAGCCGAGGAATTGATCCGGCGTCTGTTGGGAGGTCGGTCGATGTCACTTGCTGAACGCAAGCTCTTTGTCGAGCGCTGGATTCGCTCACCCCTGAAGGTCGCGTCGGTCACGCCAAGCGGTCCTGAACTGTGCCGGGTCATGGCGAAGGCCGCCGGTTGCAGCCCCACAAAGCGGGTGGTGGAGTTGGGTCCGGGCACCGGTCCGGTCACTTCGGCGCTGTTGGCCCATGGCGTCACTCCCGACAATCTGCTGATGGTGGAACTCGACCCCGCCTTCGCCGACCATCTGTCGATCCTGCACCCCAACGCCACCGTGGTGCGCGGCGACGCGACGCGGGTCCACCGCATCGTCCAGGCCCATGGCTGGGAATCTTGCGACGCGGTGGTGTCGGGCCTGCCGCTGATCGCCATGCCGCTGTCGGTCCAGGCCCGGATCGTGCGCGGCGCCTTTTCCGTGCTGGCGCAGGACGGCGTTTTTGTGCAATTCACCTATGGTCCCTTCGCCCCGGTCAATCCGGAACTGATCCGGCGGCTGCGGCTGAAGCCGCGGCGCCATGCCTGGATCGCCCGGAACCTGCCGCCGGCGTCGGTCTGGACCTTCCGCCGGCTGCCCTGACGACGAGTCATTTTGACCGCTGACACTGTATTCGACGAAGCGCGCGCCCTGATCGACGCGCGCCGTTACCGCCCCGCCCTGCGCCTGCTGCGCGGCGACGCCTTCCCTCTTGGGCTAGAACGGCTCCACCTGCTGGGTCTGGCCCATCTCGGCCATCGCGACGCCCCGGCGGCCATCGCCTGCCTGCGCCGCGTCCTGGCCAACCGGCCGGACGATCCGGACCTGCTGTCCTCCCTGGCCCGGGCCCATCAGGCCGACAACGCCCCCTTCCCCGCCGTCCGCTGGTTCGAGCGCGCCGCCCGCCTCACACCCGGCGACGCCGCGCTCACCGCATCCCTGGCCGGCGCCCTGCGCCGCGACGCCCGCTATGGCGATGCTCTGGCCCTGGCGCGGGCGGCGATCCGTGATGGCGACACCTCGCCCGACATCCGCTATGAGGCGGCGATGGCCGCGGCCTATCTCGGCGAGGATGCGGAGTCGCTGGCCCATTTCGACGCTCTGCTCGCCGACGATCCCGAACATGCCGCCGCGTGGTTCGGCAGCCACGCCCAGGCGCTGCACCACCATGGCGCCGAGGAAGCGCTGCGCCGCCTGTGCCGCGCCACCCGCTGCGGCGGCGCCAACGGCAAATATTGGGGCTATCTCGCCGCCACCCTGCGCCTGCTCGGCCGCATTGCGGAGGCCGATGCCGTCGAGACCGAGCAGATCGGCGACAATCCAAAGCGCCGTCCGCTTCCCGATGGCGCCAGGGCGCTGCTGCCGAAGCTCTCCCCCGACTTCCGCCTGTTCGGCAACAGCGGCCGGCTGCTGCGCCACGCGCTGGCCTGCGCCGCGACTTCCGGTCTGGTGCTGGAGTTCGGCGTGCGGCGCGGCACCTCGCTCAACCACATCGCCGACGAGGCTGGGCAGGAGGTCCACGGTTTCGATTCGTTCGAGGGACTGCCGGAGGGCTGGGTCAACTCCCCCCGCGGCGTGCTGACCACCGGCAGCCAGCTGCCGCCGGTGCGCGACAACGCCCGCCTGCATGTGGGCTGGTTCGAGGACAGCCTGCCGCCGTTTCTGACGGCTCATCCGGGGCCGGTGCGCTTCGTCAATGTCGACAGCGACATCTACGCCTCGGCCCGCACCGTGCTGACCGCGCTGGCCGACCGGGTGCGGCCGGGGACGATCATCGTGTTCGACGAGTATATCGGCAACCGCAGCTGGCGCGACGACGAATACCGGGCATTCCAGGAATTTGCCGCGGAGAACGCGGTCCGGTACGAGTATTTCGCGGCCAGTCCCTACACCAAGCAGGTGGCGGTGCGGGTGTTGGGGATCAGATTGTAGATTCTGCCTCGAATGCCCCCTCCCCATCCCTCCCCCGCTTCGCGGGAGAGGGGGTAGGACGCTTGGTGAAGCTTAGCAAAGGAGCGGCGGCAGTCCCCTCTCCCGCCGAAGGCGGGGGAGGTTAGGGAGGGGGCAAAACCTCTCCCACCGCCATCACCTCACCCCGCCGCCTTCACCTGACGGCGGCGCGCATGCAGGACCGGCTCCGTGTAGCCGTTCGGCTGGACGCGGCCCTTGAACACCAGATCGCACGCGGCCTGGAAGGCGATGCTGCCGTCGAAGTTGCCGGCCATCGGCTTGTACAGCGGGTCGCCGGCATTCTGCTTGTCGACGACGGCGGCCATGCGCTTCATGACCTCCATCACCTGGGCCTCGGCGCAGATGCCGTGGTGCAGCCAGTTGGCGATGTGCTGGCTGGAGATGCGCAGGGTGGCGCGGTCTTCCATCAGCCCGACGTCATGGATGTCCGGCACCTTGGAGCAGCCGACGCCCTGGTCGATCCAGCGCACCACATAGCCGAGGATGCCCTGGGCGTTGTTCTCCAGCTCCTGCCGGATCTCGTCCTCCGACCAGTTGGGACGGTCGGCGAGCGGGATGGTCAGGATGTCGGACAGGGCGGCCGCTTGACGCTTGGCCAGCTGGTCCTGCACCTCGGCCACGTTCACGGCGTGATAGTGGGTGGCGTGCAGGGTGGCGGCGGTCGGCGACGGGACCCAGGCGGTGTTGGCGCCGGCCTTCGGATGGCCGATCTTCGCGACCAGCATGTCGGCCATCAGGTCCGGCATCGCCCACATGCCCTTGCCGATCTGGGCGCGGCCCTTCAGCCCGGCGCGCAGGCCGACATCGACATTGTTGTCCTCGTACGCCGAGATCCACTTGGTGGCCTTCATCGCCGCCTTGCGGACGACCGGGCCGGCCTCCATCGAGGTGTGGATCTCGTCGCCGGTGCGGTCGAGGAAGCCGGTGTTGATGAACACCACGCGGTCCTTGGCGGCGCGGATGCACTCCTTGAGGTTGACGCTGGTGCGGCGCTCCTCGTCCATGATGCCGACCTTGAGGGTGTTGCGGGCCATGCCCAGCAGGTCCTCGACGCGGCTGAACAGCTCGTCAGCGAAGGCGACCTCTTCCGGCCCGTGCATCTTCGGCTTCACGATGTAGACCGAGCCGGCGCGGCTGTTGCGCAGGCCGCCCGCGGCCTTCAGATCGTGCAGCGCGATCAGCGAGGTGAAGACGCCGTCCAGGATGCCTTCCGGCGCCTCGCTGCCGTCGGACAGCTTGACCATGTCGATGGTCATCAGGTGGCCGACGTTGCGGACCAGCAGCAGGCTGCGGCCATGCAGGGTGACGCTGCCGGTCGGCGTGGTGTAGACGCGATCCGGGTTCAGCTTGCGGACGACGGTCTTGTCGCCCTTCGGGAAGCTGGCCTCCAGCGTGCCCTTCATCAGGCCCAGCCAGTTACGGTAGGCGACGACCTTGTCCTCCGCATCCACGGCGGCGACGGAATCCTCGCAGTCCTGGATGGTCGACAGCGCCGCTTCCAGCACGACGTCGGCGACGCCGGCCGCGTCGTCCTTGCCGATCACGCTGTTGCGGTCGATACGGATTTCGATGTGGGTGCCGTTCTGGACCAGCAGCACAGCCGACGGCGCCGAAGCCTCGCCCTGCCAGCCGACGAAGGCGGCCTTGTCCTTCAGGCCGGTCTTGCCGCCGCTCTTCAGCGTCACCGCCAGCGTGTCGCCCTCGACGGCATAGCCGGTGGCGTCGGCATGGCTGCCCTCGGCCAGCGGAACGCTGTCGTCCAGGAACTTGCGCGCCCAGGCGATCACCTGCGCGCCGCGGGCGGCGTCATAGCCGCCGGCCGCCGGGGTGCCGGGAATGGCGTCGGTGCCGTACAGCGCGTCGTACAGGCTGCCCCAGCGCGCGTTGGCGGCGTTCAGGGCATAGCGGGCGTTGGTGATCGGCACCACCAGCTGCGGACCGGCGAGATAGGCGATTTCCGGATCGACATTGCCGGTGCCGACGGCGAAATCGCCGCCCTCCGGCACCAGATAGCCGATCTCGCGCAGGAAGGACTCGTATTCGGCCTGATCGAAGAGCTTGCCGCGGCGGGCGGTATGCCACGCGTCGATCTGCGCCTGCAGGCTGTCGCGCTTGTCGAGCAGAGCCTTGTTGCGCGGCGCCAGCTCGTGCAGGATCTGGTCGAGGCCGGTCCAGAGACGGTCGGCGTCGACACCGGTCCCCGGCAGCGCCTCGTCATTGATGAAGTCGTACAGCGGTTGGGCGATTTCGAGGCCGCCACGGCGGATCCAGTTGCTCATCTCGTTGCGTGTCCCATTCTCTTGCGCTCGGTTCGCAGACTCCTCTCCGGGAGTCTTGGTTCATCGGTTATCGCGTCTTCCGCGCGAGCCGGTCAACACAATGTCGCACCGCAGCGTATGGAGAAATGGTAGCAGGCGGCCTATCCCGCTCAGGCCAGCAGATTCAGCGCCGCGGCCGGCTGGACGGCCGGATCGGTCGCCGATGGCAGGACCGGCGTCTCCGCACTCTCCGCATCGCCGCCGAGCAATCCGGCTACGGCAAGGGCGTCGCTGGACCCGAACGCCGCGGCGCGCAGGGCGTTGACCTCCTTCTGGGCGGCGTCGACCATCTTGTCGTCGGCCTTGAAGCCCTCCCGCCGCTCGCGCCGCCGCTTTTCGGATTCGTCCAGCATGTTGGCGGCCTTCGCCTCGCCGATGATGCGCTTGGAGGTGGCCAGCACCTCCTCCACCCGCTGGCCGAAGGCGTCGGCCTCGCGATAGCGCGACATCTTCATGGCGTTGTCGGCCATCAGCTGCTGGATCATCGCGCTGCGGCCGCCGGTGCCGACCATCGTGGCGGAGGCCGGGTCGGACCCCGCCATCCCGCCCCCGCCCAAGCCGGACAGCACATCCTCCACCAGCCGGGCGATGTCGTCGGGCAGCTTGCCGTCCTGCGTCGTCGCCCCGGCGGTCGAATCGGCCGCCGCCCCGGCATCCGCCGCCATCAGGTCGGCAGCATTCTCCGCCGAGCTTCCGTCCCCCGTCGAAATGCCGATGGTCAGCGTCACCTCGGTCTGCTGCAGGGTCAGGCTGGTGGTGCTGCGGGTGATCGTCGTTTCCGACGACAGCATCGAGCCGCCGGTGGCGGCGCCGGCATCCCCCGGAAGCCCCATTTCCGCCGCGGCCTTGATGCCGGCACCATATTCCTTGGCGGCGCGCCCGGCCTCGCGCGCCAGCAGCGCCGCCTCCCGCGCCAGGGCCGCCAGCTTCTGCGCATCGCCCTGGGCGAAGCGCATCGCCAGCTTCAGCTGCTCGATTTTGCGTTCGACCTGCTCCAGCCGGGCAGCGGCAGCCTCCTTGGGCCCGCCGACCCGCCTCGCCTCCTCCAGCGCCGCCTTGGCGGAAGCGTGGTCGCTCTGCCACTTGGCGGAGGGCTGGGTCAGAGCCTGCGCCCGCTCCGCCTTCTGGGCGAGCTGCCCCTGGGCGTCCTTCGCCTGAAGGTCCTTTTCCCAAGGCTTCTTCGCCTGTTGCAGCCGAAAAAGTCCGGCCTGTCCGTCGGCCACCACGCTGAAGACGCTCATGCCGCCACCCTCCGGCCGGGTCGCACCAGGATATTCCCGGCAAAGTTTAGCACATTGGTGGTGACTGTCCATTTCGCGCAGCGCCTGCGTGGAACCCCAAGGCTTGGCTGGTGTTTCCCTTCCCGACACCCGATTCCGCAACGGGCGGTTTGATGCCGCAGGGCGCGGAGCCGCGGAATACCGGAATCCCCGAGGAGGAAAGACAAGATGCCGAACCGCGACATGACCGGCACCGGCGGACCGAACCCGACCGGCTCCACCGCTGGAAGTTCGACCGCCGGCAGCTCCACTATCGGCAACAGCACGTCCGGTGGACGCAGCGGCGTCGAGGATATCAAGAAGACCGTCAACCGCGCCGCCGACGACGCGATGGCCACCGGGCGCGAGACGCTGGGCAATGCCCAGGGCCGCATCCGCTCGCTGCTGGAACAGCAGACTGGCCGCGCCGCCGACCAGCTGGGCGGGGTCGCCAACGCCCTGCACAAGGCCGCCGAGCAGTTGAACGAGGAGAATGGCGGCGTGGTCGCCGATTACGCCGAGCAGGCTGCCAGCCGCGTCGAGCGGGTCGCCGACATGCTGCGCGACGCGAATGTCGACGACATCGTCGGCGAGGTCGAGGGCTTCGCCCGCCGCCAGCCCGAGGTGTTCATCGGTGCCGCCTTCGCCGTCGGCTTCCTCGCCGCGCGCTTCATCAAGAGCTCCGGCGAGCGGCGCATGCACCGCGCCTCGACCTCGCTGCGCGGCAACGCCCATCCGTCGCAGTCCGTGCGCACCGCGCGTGGCTCGGCCTACGACACCGGCCGCGACATGAATCGCGATTTGGGACGCGGCTCCAGCCCGAGCCGCGGCATGGCCGGTGGCATCGCCGAGTCCGTCAGCCGCAGCACGCCGTCGCACAGCGCCGATACGCCGACGACCGGATCCTCCGCCGTCAACACCGGCAATCTGGCCGGCCGCATGGAGTCGGAGCGCGCTTCGGAGCGTCTGGGTGAGCCGAAGCCGGCCGCCGGCCGCATCGGCATGCCTCTCTCCACCGCCCCGGCCTCCGTCACCGGCCGCGGCACCGGGTCCACGCCCGAAACGGCGCTCGGCACCAGCACGGTCGGCACCCCCGGCGGCACTCCTGGCGGCACGCCCGGCAGCGCCGGCAGCGCCATGAACTCCGGCACCACCGGCGTCGGCGGGACCCAGGGCGGGACCACCGGGAGCACCTCCTCCACCTCCAAGCCGCAGGGACAGCGTCCATGAGCGCCGCCGAGAACCGCTATGACGAGCCGCGGGATCCGCGGCAGGACCGGCCGCTCGCCGGCCTGTTCGCCGATCTCGCCCGCGAATCCGCCAACCTTGCCCGATCCGAGATCGCGTTGGCGAAGGCCGAGCTGACCGACAAGGCCACCGAGGCCGCCGGCGGCGTGGCCTTCATCGCCGTCGGCGGACTGATCGCCTTCGCCGGCGTTCTGGTCCTGCTTGCCTCCGCGGTTCTCGGCCTGTCCAACGTCCTGGCCCCGTGGCTGTCCGCGCTGATCGTCGGCGTGGTGGTTCTGCTGGTCGGCGGCATCCTGGCCTATGTCGGCAAGAACCGGCTGAGCCCCGCCAACCTCCGCCCCCGCCGCACGATCAACACGCTGGACGAGGACAAGCGCTGGGCGAAATCCCAGCTTGCCCGCTGAGGGGCCGGCCGATGACGGACGACGTTCGTAAATCCGAAACCGGGCCGCAGGATCTCGACGCCCTGGAGGGCGACATCCGCGCCAGCCGCGCGCGCATCGGCGGCACCGTCGAGGCGCTGCGCGACCGCAGCTCCCGTCTGCGCGACAGACTGACGCGGTGGTCTCCCCAATCCCTGATGGAGAATTCCATGAAGCACACCTATTCGCCGTCGCAGCAGTCCGACCGCTACGAAAGCGGCCAGACCGTCCATTACCGGCAGTCGCAGTCCCGATCGTCGGGATCGATGCTGGACAACGTGACCAGCAACCCGATCCCGCTGGCGCTGGTCGGCATCGGGCTGGGTTGGCTGGCGCTGTCGAGCACCGGCTACGACCGCCGCATCGCCCGGTCCAGCACCGTCCGCAACGCCCGCCACCGCATGGGCGACGCCGTGGACTACGCCCGCGAATCGCTGAGCGGCGCCAGCGAGAGCGTCCGCAACGCCGCCAGTTCTGCCTATGACAGCGCCTCGGGCGCGGTCGGCTCCGCCTACGACAGTGCCTCGGACAGGGTCAGCGGCATGATGGGCGGTTCGGACGGCGACCACCGGACGGGCCAGGGCGACATCCAGGGCCAGCGGCAATCCCAGTCCTATGCCAGCCGCGGCATGTCGCGCCTGTCCTCGATGGCACCGTCGACCGACCATCTGCGCCACCGTGCGCATGACATGTCGACCGGCTTCTGGGACCTCGTGGAGGACCATCCCATCGTCGCCGGTGCCATGGGCGTGGCGCTCGGTGCGGCCATCGGCGCCGCCCTGCCAGGCACCCGCTATGAGAAGCAGTGGGTCGGCGAGTATGCCGACGAGGCGACCGAACGCGCCAAGTCCATCGCCATGGACGCGCTGGACCGCGGCACCCGCGCTGCCCAGGCTGCGGCCGACACGGTGGTGGAGTCGGTGAAGGAAGACCTGCACGACGTCGTGTCGGACGCCACCGACGCCGCCCGCGCGGAAGTGAAGAAGCCGGGCTGACCGCCAGCCCGAACTTTGCCGGACCAACCCCGCGCTGCCACCGGCGCGGGGTTTTCCGCATTCGTGTCATCCCGCGACAAACCGTCGCATCGCGACGGCAATGCTGCGGCTTCGCTGTAGCGTGGTGGCAGGAGCGGCGCTATAACCAAGCAGCGTTGACGGGTATTGACGGCGCATCAGCCATGCAAACCCGCCAAACCGGCAGAAACCCTGCACTCTAATCGACAAACGCCCCTTGCCCCCCGGAGCAATCAGGACTAAATTGGTCCTGTATTCGAAACCGGGGTTAAACGGGGTGTGGGCATGATCCGGCTGAGCAAGCTGACCGACTATGCCATCGTCGTATTGAGCGAGATGGCGCGCCAGGTCGGCACGGTCCATACCGTCGCCCATCTGGCCGACCGCACCGGCGTTCCCGCTCCCACCGTCGCCAAGCTGATGAAGACGATGACGCCGGCGGGGCTCACCACCTCGCAACGCGGGGCTGCCGGCGGTTATGCGCTGAGCCGGCCGGCCGATGCAATCTCCATCGCGGAAATCATCACGGCGCTCGATGGTCCCATCGCGCTGACCGCCTGCGTCGACGGTGCCGACAGCCAATGCGGGGTGGAGCAACTTTGCCCCATGCGCGGCGGTTGGGAAAAGGTGAACCGCGCCATTCGCGGCGCGCTGGAGGAGGTGACGCTGGCCGACATGATGGCCCCCATCACCTTCCCCGCCCCGGCAGCCGCAACGAACTCCACAGCCGCCCAGCCGGCCCGCCCTGCGCACTGAACGGCGCGCACCGAACAGAATTCTTGAGAAGGACGAGGCAAAGCCATGGCCGCCCAACCGGAAACCGTCGAGCAGGTCCGCGCCGTCACGGAGCAGAAGTACAAGTACGGCTTCACGACCGACATCGAGGCCGACGTCGCGCCGAAGGGCCTGAACGAGGACATCGTCCGCTTCATCTCCGCCAAGAAGGAGGAGCCGGAGTGGCTGCTGGAATGGCGCCTGAAGGCTTTCCGCGTCTGGCAGACGATGGAGGAGCCGCAGTGGGCCGCCGTCAGCTTCCCGCCGATCGACTATCAGGACGCGCATTACTATGCCGCGCCGAAGAAGAAGGCCGGGCCGAAGTCGCTGGACGAGGTCGATCCCGAACTGCTGAAGACCTACGAGAAGCTGGGCATCCCCCTGCGTGAGCAGGAGATCCTGGCCGGCGTCGAAGGGTCGGAAGGCAAGAGCCCGGCCATCGCCGTCGACGCCGTGTTTGACAGCGTGTCGGTCGCCACCACCTTCAAGGCGAAGCTGGAGGAGATGGGCATCATCTTCTGCGCGATCTCCGAGGCGGTGCAGAAGCATCCGGAGCTGGTGAAGAAGTATCTCGGCTCGGTGGTGCCCTACACCGACAACTACTATGCGACGCTGAACTGCGCGGTCTTCACCGACGGCAGCTTCGTCTACATCCCCAAGGGCGTGCGCTGCCCGATGGAGCTGTCGACCTATTTCCGCATCAACCAGGCCAACACCGGCCAGTTCGAGCGGACGCTGATCATCGCCGACGAGGGCGCCCACGTCAGCTATCTGGAAGGCTGCACGGCGCCGAAGCGCGACGAGAACCAGCTGCATGCCGCCGTGGTCGAGCTGGTGGCGATGGACGACGCGACCATCAAGTACTCGACGGTCCAGAACTGGTATCCGGGTAACGAGGAAGGTGTCGGCGGCATCTACAATTTCGTCACCAAGCGTGGCGCCTGCCGCGGCAAGAACTCCAAGATCTCCTGGACGCAGGTGGAAACCGGCTCCGCGATCACCTGGAAATATCCGAGCTGCATCCTGCAGGGCGACAATTCGGTGGGCGAGTTCTATTCGGTCGCCATCACCAACAACTTCCAGCAGGCCGACACCGGCACCAAGATGATCCACATCGGCAAGAACACCCGTTCTACGATCGTGTCGAAGGGCATCTCGGCCGGCAAGGCGCAGCAGACCTACCGTGGCTTGGTGAAGATCCTGCCCAGGGCGGAGGGTGCGCGCAACCACACCCAGTGCGACAGCCTGCTGATCGGCGACAAGTGCGGCGCCCACACGGTCCCCTACATCGAGAGCCGCAACCGCTCCGCCCGCATCGAACATGAGGCGACGACGGCCAAGATCAGCGAGGACCAGCTCTTCTACTGCCGCCAGCGCGGCATCTCGGAAGAGGACGCGGTGTCCCTGATCGTCAACGGCTTCTGCAAGGAGGTCCTGAAGGAACTCCCGATGGAATTCGCCGTGGAGGCGCAGAAGCTGGTGGGCATCAGCCTGGAAGGCAGCGTGGGCTAAGACCCCCGCCCACCAGAGGAAAACCGACAGAACGTGAAGACCGGACGGCGTGCCGGCGGCCTGAAGAAGACAACGAGGCGAAGACGATGATCGAAATCAAGAACCTGCACGCCACCGTGGACGGCAAGGAAATCCTCAAGGGCGTCGACCTGACCATCCGCCCGGGCGAGGTCCACGCCATCATGGGGCCGAACGGCGCCGGCAAGAGCACCATGTCCTACGTCCTCGCCGGCCGCGACGGCTACGAGGTCACGGAAGGCTCGGTCACCTATTACGGCAAGGACCTGCTGGCGATGGAGCCGGAAGAGCGGGCGGCCGAGGGCGTCTTCCTCGCCTTCCAGTATCCGGTCGAAATCCCCGGCGTCGGCAACACCACTTTCCTGAAGACCGCGATCAACGCCATCCGCAAGCATCGCGGCGAGAAGGAACTCGACGCCATGCAGTTCCTCAAGCTGATCCGCGAGAAGACCAAGGCGCTCGGCATGAATGACGAGATGCTGAAGCGCGCGGTCAATGTCGGCTTCTCCGGCGGTGAGAAGAAGCGCAACGAGACCCTGCAGATGGCGGTCCTGGAACCGAAATTCGCCATCCTCGACGAGACCGACAGCGGCCTCGACATCGATGCGCTGAAGATCGTCGCCGAGGGCGTCAACGCGCTGCGTTCGCCGGAGCGGTCGATGCTGGTCATCACCCACTACCAGCGCCTGCTCGACTACATCGTTCCCGACTATGTCCATGTGCTGGCCGCCGGCCGCATCGTGAAGTCGGGCGGCAAGGAACTGGCGCTGGAGCTGGAAAAGAACGGCTACCGCGACTTCGGCGCGAGCGAGGCGGCGTGATGACGGCCCCCAACTCCCCCCTTCACCCGATGACCTACTCGACGCGCGGCGCCGATCCGGCGACAGCGCCGGCCTTCCTGGCGCCGCTCGATCAGGTGGGCGCCGGCCTGCCCGGCAGCGGGTTGTCCTGGCTGACCGAGCTGCGCGCCGCCGGGCGTGAGCGCTTCGCCGCCGTCGGCCTGCCGACGATCAAGAACGAGAGCTGGCGCTACACCAACCTGCGCGACCTCGCCAAGCTCAGCTTCCAGCCCGCCGCCCCGGCCGCGGCCACCATCGACCTGCTGCCGACCGTCCGGGCCGAGGGGCAGGACGGCCCGCGCCTGGTCTTCGTCGACGGCCGCTTCCGCGCCGACCTGTCGTCGGTCGACGGGCTGCCGCCGCGCGTCGAACTGCTGAGCCTCGACGCAGCGCTGACCACCCATTCCGGCCTGCTGGCCGACCACATCGGCCGCCTCGCCGCGGCGGACGACCGGCCGCTGGTGGCGCTGAACAGCGCCTATCTCGCCGATGGTGCGGTCCTGCACGTACCGGCCAATGTCCAGGTCGAACGCCCCATCGAGCTGGTCTTCGTCTCGGTCGGGTCGGAGGCGCAGGCGACCTCCTGCCACCCGCGCAGCCTGCTGATCGCGGAGGCCGGCTCGAAGGCGGTGGTGGTCGAACACCATGTCGGCCGCGGCGCCGGCACCACGCTGTCGAACCACGTCACCGAGGTGTTCGTCGGCGAAGGCGCCACCCTGCATCATTACAAGTCGCAGCGCGAAGGCGGCGGCGCCATCCACCTGTCGCACATCGCGGCGACGGTGGCGACGGGCGGCTGCTACGACAACTTCATCCTGACGACGGGTGCGAAGCTGTCGCGCAACGAGGTGGTCAGCCGCCTCGACGGCACCGACGCCCGCACCCATGTCAGCGGCGGCTATCTGGTGCGCGGCAGCCAGCATGCCGACACCACCACGCTGATCGTCCACGCCCAGCCGAACGGCACCAGCCGCGAGGTCTACAAGGGCGTCATCGACGACACGGCGCGCGCGGTGTTCCAGGGCAAGATCACCGTCTGCCCCGACGCGCAGAAGACCGACGGCTATCAGCTGAACCGCGCCCTGCTGCTGTCCGACGGCGCCGAGATCGACAGCAAGCCGGAGCTGGAAATCCATGCCGACGACGTGAAGTGCAGCCACGGCTGCACCGCGGGCGAGCTGGACGACGACGCGCTGTTCTACCTGCGCGCCCGCGGCATCGACCGCGACACCGCCCAGGGCCTGCTGATCGGCGCATTCCTGTCGGAATCCCTTGAGGAGATCGCCGAGGAGTCGATCCGCGACGCCTTCCAGGAGATCGTGGCCGGCTGGCTGGAGGAGCAGAAGTAACCATGTCCGATGCCATCCTGAACCAAGCCTACGACGTGCAGCGGGTGCGGGAGGATTTCCCGATCCTCGCCCGCAGCGTCCACGCCAGGAAGGGAAAGCCCGGCAAGCCGCTGGTCTATCTGGACAGCGGGGCCTCCGCGCAGAAGCCGCGTCAGGTCATCCAGGCCATGACCCGCTTCCTGGAGGAGGACTATTCCAACATCCACCGCGGCGTTCATTTCCTGTCGCAGACCGCGACCGACCAGTTCGAGGCGGTGCGCACCAAGGTCGCGCGCTTCCTGAACGCGCCGAACGACCGCTGCATCGTCTTCACCCGCAGCTCGACCGAGGCGATCAACCTCGTGGCCGCCAGCTATGGCCGAACCTTCCTGAACGAAGGCGACGAGGTCATCCTGTCGATCATGGAGCACCACGCGAACATCGTTCCGTGGCAGCTGCTCCAGGCCGAGAAGAAGATCGTCATCAAGGTCGTGCCCTGCGACGAGGACGGCGTCCTCGACATGGATGCCTACAAGGACCTGCTGTCCGACCGCACGAAGCTGGTGGCGATCACCCACTGCTCCAACGTTCTCGGCACCGTCACCCCGGCCAAGGCCATCGCCAAGCTGGCGCATGAGCGCGGCGTGCCCGTCCTGTTCGACGGCAGCCAGGCGGTGGTGCACGGCACGGTCGACGTGCAGGACATCGACGCCGACTTCTACGTCTTCACCGCGCACAAGCTCTATGGCCCGACCGGTCTCGGCGTCCTCTACGGCAAGTACGACCTCTTGAAGAAGATGCCTCCCTACCAGGGCGGCGGCGACATGATCGAGAGCGTCACCTTCGAAGGCACCACCTTCAAGGCGCCGCCCTCGCGCTTCGAGGCCGGCACCCCGCCGATCACCGAGGTCATCGGGCTGGGCGCCGCCATCGACTATGTCGAGGCTCTCGGCCGCGACGCCATCGCCGCGCACGAGCACGACCTGCTGCAATACGCGACGCAGCAGCTGTCGCAGATCGACGGCCTGCGCATCGTCGGCACCGCGCCGGGCAAGGGGCCGATCATCTCCTTCGCGCTGGAGGGCGTGCACCCGCACGATGTCGGCACCATCGTCGACCAGTATGGCGTCGCCGTGCGTGTCGGCCGCCATTGCGCCGAGCCGCTGGCCGAGCGGTTCGACGTCGGACCGACCGTCCGCGCCTCTTTCGGCCTGTACAACACGCGGGAGGAAGCCGACGCCCTCGTCCAGTCCCTCCAGGCGGTCAAGGAGTTCTTCGGAGCATGATGGACGATCTGCGCGAGCTGTATCAGGAAGTGATCCTGGACCACGGCAAGAATCCCCGCAACTTCCGCCATCCCGACGACGCCAATCGCGAAGCGAAGGGCGAGAACCCGATGTGTGGCGACCGCTTCATGGTCTATCTGACCCTGAAGGACGGGGTGGTCGACGACGTGGCCTTCCAGGGCCGCGGCTGCGCCATCTCCACCGCCAGCGCCTCGATGATGACGGAGCTGGTGCGCGGCAAGACGGCGGCCGAGGCGGAGAAGCTGTTCCACGCCTTCCACGAGCTGTGCACCCAGGATGAGCCCGACATCCCCGAAGGTGTCGATGACGAGACGATGGAAAAGCTGATGGTGATGTCCGGCGTGCGCCAGTTCCCGGTGCGGGTGAAGTGCGCGACGCTGGCTTGGCACGCGATGAATGCGGCACTCCACGGCGAGGCTGCGGCCTCCAGCGACCAGTATTGAGGGAAGGGGGATCGAAATGCCCGATGAAGCACTGACGCAGCGCCCGATCGCCCCGAACCCGGCCGAAGCCGAGGCGCAGTTGAAGGCCCAGGCCGCGACCGAGGCTTCCGAGTCCAAGGACTTCGCGCCGATGCCCAAGCCGCCCGAGGGCTACGACCCGCGGGAGGAGATCATGGATCGCGTCGTGGCGGCCATCAAGACCTGCTACGACCCCGAAATCCCGGTCGATATCTGGGAACTCGGCCTGATCTACCGTGTGGACATGGATGGCCAGCGCAATGTCGAGATTGATATGACGCTGACCAGCCCCATGTGTCCGGTGGCCGGCGAACTGCCCGAGCAGGTCCGTCAGGCCGTGCTGGGCGTCGAGGACGTCAACGAGGTCAAGATCGAACTGGTGTGGGAGCCCCCCTGGCACCAGGGCATGATGTCCGAAGAAGCCCGCCTTCAACTGGATATGTTCTGAGCAGTATTTAGGAGACCGTCACCATGGCCCGTTCCCTGCCCAAGGCGCTCACGATCACCGACGCCGCCGCGGATCGCGTCAAGGCGCTGATGTCGAAGGCCAACGACGAAGTCGTCGGCCTGCGTATCGGCGTGAAGGCGCGCGGCTGCTCCGGCCTCAGCTATGACGTTCAGTATGCCAAGGAAAAGCTGAAGTTCGACGAGGTGGTGGAGGACAAGGGCGTCACCGTCCTGATCGACCCGGCCGCCGTCATGTTCCTGATCGGCAGCGAGATGGACTATGTCGACGACAAGTTCCAGACCGGCTTCGTCTTTAAGAATCCGAACGAGAAGGGCCGCTGCGGCTGCGGTGAGAGCTTCCACGTCTGAGGTCGGGCAGCGCCTCCACCGCTGCTCGCAGCGGTGGAGGAAATATCATTATAATTCCCTCGTAATTTTGACTCATACCCGCGCTTGCGCTATGGTGATCGCATTGCCACGCAAGGTTGGAGGTATGAGATGGTGCAGAGCGTTTACAGCAATGCCTGGGCGTCGCTGACCGGAAAGACCGGCACAACCGCTGCGACCCAACTGTTTTCCAGCAAGGCTGCACCCACCCCTTCGGCGAGCACGCCGGCAGCATCGGCGGGCGATACCGTCTCCGTCAGCAAGCTTGGCAAGGCTCTGACCGGGCTGGCGGCAAAGGCCTTCGAGCATCTCGACTCCGACAGCAAGAAGCAGCTGGAAGGCCTCGTCGAATCCGGCCGCGTTTCCGCCGACGACGCCGTGAAGGGGCTGCGATCCCTGGCGAAGAGCGCGCTGTTCAATCGGTTTATCGGTGAAGCCCCCGTAACTGCCGAAGAAGCGGAGGCCGGTGCAAAAGGCAGAGCCATCAGCGAGCGGCGCCTTGCGGCAATGAAGGCCGGCCCCCCACAAGACATGCGGGACGCTATGAGAGATCTGGTCCAGCTGACCGATGCAAAAAACAATGGCACCGTCAGCAAGGAAGATGCCGATGCGAAAACAGCCGAAATCGGCAAGCGCCTGCGAGCCGGCAGCGCGCAAATGGCTCAAGCGGTCAGCCAGGAAGACAGCGAAGAGGAGCATCGGTTGCTGAACGTCGTGTTCGGAAGCAAGGCCAACCGCTTCGCGGATGTCGATTTTGGCGAAGATGACCACGAAACTCGTACGACAACCAACAAGATACAAAGCAAAGACGAAATTGACGCGGAGGAGCGGCTCTTCGCAGCCGGCTTCGACCTCCGCACCAATGCATTGTCCCGCTTTGCCGCCGACTATGACATTCCTGGCCTTGGGAAAAAAGCCATGCCTCCATGGAAATACATGGGTCCCATCAGCAAGTAATGCATCAGCCTCACGACATCGGATTGGCGGGCTTCGGCATTTCCGGCAGCGGAATGAATTCGCCGTTGTCCAGGTCCGGCAGCTTCATCCGGCCCGCCCGCCAGTCGGCCTTGGCCTGCTCGATCCGCTCCTTCGATGAGGACACGAAGTTCCAGTCGATGAAGCGCTGACCCAGCGGCTCACCGCCGATTGCCATGACGATGGACTGCGTGGCGGCGGTCAGCAGCGCCGGCTGGCCGGGGGCGAAGACGATCATCCGTCCGGCCTCGACGCGCTGGCCCTCGGCCTCCACGCTCCCCGCCACCACATAGACCGCGCGCTCCCACCCGTCTTCCGGCAAGGACACGCGGGCGCCGGGCGCGAGATCCCAGTGGATGTAGAACAGCGGCGAATGGGTCTTCACCCCGGCCTTGGACCCGAAGGCTTCACCCGCCACCAGCCGGCCGCGCACGCCGCCCTCCTCGAAAAACGGCAGGTCGCCGGTGCCGTAATGGCTGAAGGCCGGGTCGGTCTCCTCGTCCGCTTCGGGCAGCGCGACCCAGGCCTGGATTCCGTGCATCCGCCCGCCTTCCATCCGCGCGCGCTCGAAGCGTTCGGAATGGGTGATGCCGCGCCCGGCGGTCATCCAGTTCACCTCCCCCGGCCGGATCGCCTGTTCGGAGCCCACGCTGTCGCGGTGCATGATCTCGCCCTCGAACAGGTAGGTGACGGTCGACAGCCCGATGTGCGGGTGGGGACGCACGTCGACGTCGCGGGGAGGGCCCGGCTCGAAATCGACTGGCCCCATATGGTCGAAGAAGACGAAGGGGCCGACCATCCGCCGCTGAACAAAGGGCAGAATCCGCCCCACTTCGAATCCGCCGAGGCTCTTTCGGCGCTGCTCGATCACCAGCTCCAGCATTGGGGCTCCTCCCGTCGGTGCAAATATTTAGGGTCAGGCGTTCGGATCGCGCGGCACGGTCTGGATCACTTCGAACCCTTCGAACTCCGGCGGCCCGACATACAGCGGCTTGCGCGCGCCGGCGTTGCCATGGGCGTTGCGGAAGGCCTCCGACCGCGTCCAGGCCTGGAAAGCGGCTTCCGAGTCCCACACGGTGTGGGAGGAATAGAGCCGGTACTCTTCGCGGTCCGGGCCGCGCAACATGTGGAACTCGACGAAGCCCGGCACCTTGTGCAGATGGACCTCGCGGTTCAGCCAGACCTCTTCGAATTCCTGCTCGGCCCCGTGGCGGACCTTGAAACGGTTCATCGCGATGAACATGCGCCTTCCTTCCCGATTGGTCGACAGGCCCGACCCGGTCGAGGATAAGGGTGGAAGGCCAGACCGGCAATCGACCTGACGCCGCTCCCCCATATGCCCGACCGGAACCGGGACCCGGATCGAGCCAGTGGGCCATCGCCGAGCGATCGATATTTATCGTTCTGTTACAAATACTTGCAGCTCATTTTCTCTGCCGCCCCCGCAGGCTTTCCCCGGCTGGGGTAAAATGCCCTCCCCCTCCCCTGCCCCGAAGACCCCTGCATGCGCCACCTCCGCCAAACCCCGACCTCCCCCGCCGATCCCGGCGGATGGAACATTGAACAGTCGCCGCGGAGATGTTTCACGGTGTTTCAAACCTTCGGGATGGCGGGAGGCGGCGGAGCATGGACTGTCGATACCGTTAAGCTCTAATATACGCAAAAGAGGTATAAACACCGCGAACCGGGCGACCGACCAAGCGGCCAGGGGGGGACGGAATGACTTCAACAGGTCCGGCGAAGACGGGGGCGCTGCAGGGTCGCACGAAGCCGCCCGGCGCCATCGCGACGCTCATCATCCTCTCCATCCCCTTCCTGCTGGTCCTTCAGGCCGCCCGTCTCCCCGGTTCGATGGAGATTGCGCATTACCTGCCGCTGCATACCTTCTTCGAAACCTTCGCCATCGCCGTCGCCGCCCTGATCTTCGCCATCGGCTGGCATTCCCACACCGCCGAGACTCCGCCGGCCCTGCTGGCCCTGTCCACCGGCTTCCTCGGCGTGGCGCTGCTCGACTTCGGTCATCTGCTGTCCTATGCGGGAATGCCCGACTTCGTGACGCCGTCGGGGCCGGAGAAAGCCATCGCCTTCTGGCTCGGCGCCCGGCTGATGGCGGCGATCGCCCTGCTGATGGCGGCGACCCTGCCCTGGCGTCCGGGATCGGCGGCTCTGCGCTATCCGCTGATCGTCGGGGTGCTGCTGGCGACCGCCGCGCTGTTCGTCGCCATCCTGTGGTACCCGGACCTGCTGCCGCGCACCTATTTGCCCGACCAGGGGCTGACGCCGCTGAAGGTAGCGGCCGAATATGCGCTGGTTCTTCTCTATGCCGGCGCCGCCCTGATTTTCCACCGCCGCCGGCGCGCGGCGCAGACGCTGGATGTCCATCGCCTTGTCATCGCCGCCGTCGCCATCGCGATCAGCGAGATGTGCTTCACGCTCTATCTCAGCGTCTACGACCTCGCCAATGTGGCCGGGCACATCTACAAGGTCATCGGCTACTGGTATCTGTACCGGGCCGTGTTCGTCACCGCCGTGCACCATCCCTATGACGCCCTGCACAGTTCCCAGCGCGACCTGTGGCGGGAGAAGGAGCAGGCGCGCGTCACGCTGCTGTCGATCGGCGACGGGCTGATCGCCACCGACACCGCCGGCCACGTTGCCCTGATGAATCCGGTGGCGGAACGCCTGACCGGCTGGACGGTGGCCGAAGCGGTCGGCCGACCGGTCGCCGAGGTGTTCGACATCGAGAATGCCGAGACGGGGCAACGGGTGCCGGTCCCGGTCCAGCAGGTGCTGGAGAACGGCCAGATGGTCGGCCTCGCCAACCACACGGTGCTGGTGGCGCGCGACGGCAGCCGCAGCCACATCGCCGACATGGCGTCCCCCATCCGCGACCACGACGGCGCGCTGCACGGCGTCGTCATGGTCTTCCAGGACGTGACCGAGACCTATGCCAGCCGCGAGGCGTTGAAGGACAGCCTGTCGCTGAACACCGGCATCCTGGAGAGCGCGGCCTGCGGCATCATCGCCACCACGCTGGACGGCGTCGTCCGCGTCTTCAACCGCGAGGCGGAGCACATCTTCAGCTATCCGTCGGAGGAGATCGTCGGCACCACCGACCTGCCGCGCCTGTACGACCAGGATGAACTGCGCGCCCATGCCGACATCCTTTCCACCGAACTGGGCCGGCCGGTGCGGGCGGGTTTCGATGCGCTGGTCGCCCGCACCCGCGACTGCGGCCAGCCCGAGCCCGGCGAATGGACCGGACTGCGCAGGGATGGCGCCCGCATTTCCGTTTCCACCCTGACCAGCATGCTGCGCGACAGCGGCGGCTCGGTGCGCGGCTACCTGACCGTGGTGATGGACGTCACCGAACGGAAGCGGACGGAGCGGCAGATCGAAAAGCTCGCCTACTACGACCCGCTGACCGACCTGCCGAACCGCCGCCTGCTGCTGGAGTATCTCGACGGTCATCTGCGGGCGGCGCGCCAGACCGGCCGCTATGGCGCGCTGATGTTCCTCGACCTCGACGATTTCAAGGGACTGAACGACGCCCGCGGCCACATCGTCGGCGACATGCTGCTGCGCGAACTGGCGGCGCGGCTGAACGCCACCCTGCGCAAGGGCGATCTGGTCAGCCGGCTGAGCGGCGACGAGTTCGTCATCCTTCTGCCCGACCTGGGTGCGACGGCGGACGAGGTGGCGGAGATCGCCCGGCGGGTGGCGGAAAAGCTGCGGTTGGCGGTGGCCCAGCCCTTCCAGCTCGACCGTTGCGAACACTGCATCTTCGCCAGCATCGGCCTGACCGTCTTTCCAAAGTCGCCGGACGAATCGGTGGAGGACCTGCTGAAACAGGCGGACACCGCCATGTATGCCGCCAAGGACGGCGGACGGAACACCATCCGCGACTATGACCCCACCATGCTGGTGGACGCCCAGGCGCGTCTGCTGCTGCAGCAGGATTTGCGCAAGGCGGTCGATGCCGGGGAATTCACCCTGTTCCTGCAGCCGCAGACCCGGGCCGACGGCACGCTGGTGGCGGCAGAGGCGCTGATCCGCTGGCAGCATCCGCAGCGCGGCTTCGTCGCCCCCGGCGCCTTCATCGCGGTGGCGGAGGAGTCCGGTCTGATCCTGCCGCTGGGCGACTGGATCCTGCTGGAGGCCTGTCATGTGCTGCGCCGTCTGGCCGATGCCGGCAGCGACTGCCACCTGTCGGTCAACATCAGCCCGCGCCAGTTCCGTCAGCAGACTTTCTGCGCGGGCGTCATCGCCGCCCTGCGCGCCACCCGAACCGACCCGCGCCGTCTGACGCTGGAGATCACCGAGGGCATCGCCGTCAGCGACTGCGCCGACACCGTTGCCAAGATGTCGGAACTGGCGGCCTTCGGGATTGCCTTCTCACTGGACGATTTCGGCACCGGCTTCTCGTCGCTGTCCTACCTGAAACAGTTGCCGGTGGGGGAAATCAAGATCGACCGCTCCTTCGTTCAGGATGTCGACCGCAACAGCCACAATGCCGTGCTGGTGGAGACGATGCTGTCGATTGCCAGCCGGCTCGGCCTGAAGGCGGTGGCGGAGGGGGTGGAGACGGCAGCCGAACGGGACTTCCTGGAAGACCGCGGTTGCACGATCTTCCAGGGCTATTATTTCGACCGGCCGATGCCTGTCGAAGACTTCATCCGCAAATACGTGACGAAGTCGGAACTCACAGCCATGGAAGAGCCGGCCCATGCCTAAGGCCGGGCCGGCTCTGGAACCCTGTTACTTCTGGGCAATCATCTTGGGCTGGCCGTTGCTCCAGACATACATGACGTAGTTCGGCTTGGTGATGTCACCCTTCTTGTCGAACTCCACCGGGCCGACAACAGTGTCGAAGCTGTTGGCGTGCAGGGCCTTCGCCAGCTTCCCGCTGTCGGTGCCGCCGGACTTCTGCAGACCCTCGGCGATGACCTGGACCGCGGCATAGCTGTAGAAGGCGAAGTTGCCCGGTTCCGGCAGGCCGGCCTTCTTGAAGGAGGCGATCAGTTCCTGCGCCTTGGGATCGCTGGCCGCCGACGCGCTGTCGGTGTAGAGCGTGCCCTCGCCGGCCGGACCGGTGATCGACCAGTATTCCTGGTTGTTCAGGCCGTCGCCGGCGATGAACTGCGGCTTCAGCCCCTGCTCCTGCGCCTGACGGACGATCAGACCAAGTTCCGGATGGTAGCCGCCGTAATAGACGGCATCGATGTTCTTGTCCTTCAGGCTGGTGATCAGCGCCGAGAAGTCCTTCTCGCCGGCCGTCACCGACCCGCGATAGGCGACCTTGCCACCCGCCTTCTCCAGCGTCTGCACCACGACGTCGGCCAGCCCCTTGCCATAGGCCTGCTTGTCGTCCAGCACGGCGATGTTCTTGCCCTTGAAGTGCTCGGCCAGATAATTGCCGGCAACCACGCCCTGCTGGTCGTCACGGCCGCAGACGCGGAAGATGTTCTGATGGCCCTTCGCGGTCAGCAGCGGGTTGGTGGCGGTCGGGGTGACCATCACCACGCCTTCCTCCTGGTAGACGTCGGCCGCCGGGATGCTGGCGCCGGAGCAGAGATGGCCGACCACGGCGGTAACCTGATCGCGCACGAACTGGTTGGCGACGGCCACCGCCTGCCGCGGGTCGCAGGCGTCGTCGCCCACCTTCAGCACCAGCTTCTGGCCCAGCACGCCGCCCTTGGCGTTGATGTCCGCGACCGCCTGCTTGGCGCCATACACCGACTGCTCACCCAGTGCCGCCACCGGCCCCGTGGTCGCCGTGCCGAGTCCAATCACGATGTCGGCCTGCGCCGTGCCGAAGCCGGCCAGCAGCGCCGTCGCGCTGACGAAGGAAAGGACGGTGAGACGCATGGTTGGTTCTCCCAGAATTGCTGTTTTGTACAGGACCATATCCGCCGGTCCCGGCATGTTTCCTTTTCTGACCGATACGACAGGAATTTGAAAGCGCGATCATGGGTTTCGCAGCGCTCCGAAGGGAGCCGCGACCGTTCGTCGCCGCTATAGATGTCCCACTATTTGGTATGATGGAAAATTATTTGACACACTTTGGCGCATGCGCCAGCATCGGGGAGATCAATGGTGGTCAAACAAACCATGAGCGCGGCGATGGGAGCGACGGAGCAGGAGGCTGATGCCGGAAGGACCCAGGGCACCGGAACACAGACCCTGCTGCGCGGACTTGCGCTGCTGGAATGCGTGGCGGACGGCATCGGCGACGTGAAGGGTATCGCAGCACGGCTCGGCACTCCGCGCAGCACCACCAACCGCATGCTCACCAGTCTGGTGGCGGAGGGCTATCTCCACCACATCCCCTACAAGGGCTACCTGCTGGGACCCAAGCTCATCCAACTCGGCATGAAGGCGCTGGAACAGCGCCCGCTGGTCGCCATCGCCCGCCCGCATATCGAGGCCCTGGCCCAGGCCACCGGCGACACCGTCCACCTCGGCGTCGAGGAGAATGGCGAGGTGTTCTACCTCGACAAGATTCCCGGCACCCGCGGGCTGGAAATGCGGTCGCGCACCGGACAGCGTATGCCGCTCGCCTCCACCGGACTGGGCAAGGCGCTGATGCTTGGGATGCCGCCGGCGCGCTGGCGGGTGCTCCATGCGATGACCTGCCCGGCAGAGTTGCCCGCCGGCCGCCCGCGTCCGGCGGACCTGCCGGTGTTCGAGGAACAGCTGACCCGCTACGTCGCCCAGGGATGGGCGATGGATTTGGAAGAGAACGAACTCGGCATCCGCTGCGTCGCCGCACCGGTGCGCGACGGCCGGAATCTGGTGGTGGCGGCGGTCAGCGTCGCCAGCGCCGTCCCCTACATGCCTGACGACCGCATGGCGACGCTGGGACCGCTGGTCCGCGCGACGGCGGAGGCAATTTCCAAGGATCTGGGATGGACCGCACCGTAACCTCCTCTGCCGGAACCACCTCCGACCGCCCTGCGCTGATCGCGCTGGATTGGGGCACGTCGAGCCTGCGCGGCTTCCTGCTGGACGGCTCCGCCCGCATTCTGGCCGAGCGGTCGAACGGGCACGGCATTCAGAACCTGCCGCAGCCCGGCGCCGCGGGTTTCGATGCGGCATTGACCCTTCTGTGCGGCGATTGGCTGGACGCCCACCCCACCCTGCCGGTGGTGGCTGGGGGCATGGTCGGCAGCGCGCAGGGCTGGGTCGAGGCGCCCTATGTCACCACGCCGGCCGACGCAACGACGCTGGCGGACCAGGCGGCACGGGTCGAGACGGCGGCCGGCCGCCAGATCCTGATTGCGCCGGGCGTCCTGCATGATCCCGCCACCGCAATTCCCGATGTGATGCGGGGCGAAGAAATCCAGATCGCCGGTGCACTGGCCGAGAATGCCGGTTGGGCGCGCAACGCCTGCGTCGCCATGCCCGGCACCCATTCCAAGTGGGTCCAGGTCGCCGACGGCCGCATCGCCGGCTTCTCCACCTACATGACGGGTGAACTGTTCGCGGTCCTGAAGACGCACTCCCTTCTCGGCCGCCTGATGCCGGCCGGGGTCGACGCGACGCCGGAGGATGAGGAGGAGGCCTTCGCCATCGGCATCCGGGCCGCGCAATCGGCCGGTCCGGGCGATCTGCCGCACCAGTTGTTCGCCACCCGCACGCTGGGGCTGACCAAGCGCCTTTCGCCGGAAGCGCTGGCGCATTACCTGTCGGGCCTGCTGATCGGGCACGAGCTGCGGTCCGGGCTGGCACTTCTGGCGGAGATGCCGGCCAACACCCCGCTGCTGCTGATCGGTGATCCGGCGCTTTGCCGCCGCTACAGCCGCGGCTTTGCCGCCTTCGGCACCACGCCTGCCGCGCAGCTTGGCAATACCGCACCCCGCGGCCTGTTCCAGTTCGCCGCGGCGGCCGGACTGCTGCACTCCGCTTCGGCCACGCCCTCCAGCTTCAAGAGCGCACCATGACAGAGCTTTCGCTTTCCGCCCGCGCCGACGCCGCCTTCGCCGCCCTGCCGCTGGTCGCGATCCTGCGCGGCCTCACTCCGGCGGAGGCCGTGCCTGCGGCCAATGCGCTCTATGACGCCGGCTTCCGGCTGATCGAGGTGCCGCTGAACTCGCCCGATCCGTTCGATAGCATCGAATCCATCCGCCGCGCCCTGCCGCGGGACGCGCTGGTCGGGGCCGGGACGGTGCTGGCGCTGGATCAGGTCGACAGGCTGGCCGCCATTGGCGCCGATCTGGTGGTGATGCCGCACGCGGACACCGCGATCATCCGCGCCGCCAAGTCGCGGTCGATGATCTGTGTTCCCGGCGTCGCCACCGCGACGGAGGCCTTCGCGGCGCTCGCCGCCGGCGCCGATGCGCTGAAGCTGTTCCCGGCGGAGCAGATCACCCCGCCGGTGGTGAAGGCTCTGCGCGCGGTGGTTCCGCACAGCGTGCGGCTGCTCCCCGTCGGCGGAATCACGCCCGATACCATGCAGCCTTACCGGGTTGCGGGTGCCGCCGGCTTCGGTCTTGGCTCCGCCCTCTACAGCCCGGGCTTGCCGGTTGCCGACTTGGCCGCCCGTGCGGCCCGCTTCGCCCAGGCTTGGGCGGAAGGGACTGTCGCCCGCTGAATTCACCTTCCATTTTCACCACCCAACGACCGGCGCACACGCCGGCGCACCTTAGAGGGAATCCCATGAAGGTTACCAATCGCCTTTCCCGCCGTGCACTGACGGTCGGCCTGTCCGCGGGCGTGCTGATCGCCGGAGCCGCGACCCTGCCCGGTGCGGCCTTTGCCGCCGACTATCCGACCAAGCCGATCGAGTTGATCGTCCCCTACGCCGCCGGCGGCGGCACCGACCTCGTCGCCCGTGCCTTCGCCGACGCGGCGAAGAAGCACCTGCCGCAGTCGATGGGCGTGGTCAACAAGACCGGCGGCGGCGGCGCCGTCGGCCTGACCGAGATCATGGCCGCCCGTCCCGACGGCTACAAGATCGGCATGGGCACGGTGGAGATCACCCTGCTGCCGCATATGGGTGTTGCCCGCTTCACCGTGGACGACTTCACGCCCATCGCCCGCCTGAATGCGGAGCCGAGCGCCATCACGGTCAAGGCCGACGCGCCCTGGAAGACGATCGAGGAATTCCTGGACTACGCCAAGGCCAATCCCGGCAAGGTGCGCATCGGCAACTCCGGCACCGGCGCCATCTGGCACCTTGCTGCCGAAGCGATGCAGGAAAAGACCGGCACGACCTTCAACCATGTCCCCTTCGACGGCGCGAACCCGGCGGTGACCTCGCTGCTGGGCGGCCATATCGAGGCGGTTTCGGTCAGCCCGGCCGAGGTGTCGAGCCAGCTCGCCGCCGGCCAGCTGCGCATGCTGGCCGTCATGGCCGACCAGCGCCAGAAGGCCTTCCCCGATGTGCCCACGCTGAAGGAGAAGGGCATCGACCTGTCCGTCGCCACCTGGCGCGGCATCGTCGTGCCGAAGAAGACCCCGGCCGCGGTGGTCGAAACCCTGCGCACCGCCAGCAAGGCCGCGGCGGAGGACCAGGGCTTCCGTGACCAGTTGGCCAAGATGAACCTGACCTGGGCCTATGCCGACGGTCCGGAGTTCGGTCAGGTCATGCAGAAGGACAACGCCTTCTTCAAGGGCCTGATGACCAAGCTGGGCATGGCGAAGTAACGCCTGACCGACGCAGCCCCCGGCGGTTCGCCGCCGGGGTTTCTTCATCGGTTGAGGAGACCGGACCATGAGCAACCCGCCCGCCGGGAGCGACCGCCCCGGCTCCAGCGACGATTCCGGCATCGCCATGCCGCTGACGACCAAGATCGCCAACCTGGTGATCTCCGTCGTTCTGATCGCGGTCGCCGCATCGGCCATCGCCGCGACATCCGATTTCCCGAAAAGCATGCTCGCCGCCGATGTCGGCGCCGCGCGCTTCCCCATCATCCACGCCGGCGCGCTGATCCTGCTGTGCCTGATCCTGATTGCCAACACGCTGCGCGCGCCCACCGCCCCCGCCGCCGATGGGCAGGCGCCGGTCGGCATTGCCGGTTATGCCGGTGTCGCGCTGGGCATGCTGGCGACCGGCGCCTGCATCGCCGCCATGGAGCAAGTCGGCTATGGCCCGGCCACCGCCGTCTACATGGCGGTCATCATGGCGCTGATGGGACAGCGCAGCCCGGTGTGGAATCCGGTGCTGGCGGTCGGTGTGACCGCGCTGGTCTATGGCGTTTTCCATTACCTGCTGCAGGTGCCGCTGCCGGTGGGGAGCCTGTTCGAATGACCAGCCGCCCCCTTCCCGTTACCACCCCTTGCCCGGTGGGAGACAGCCGCCATGCATGAACTCAATCTTCTGATGGGCGGCTTCGCCACGCTGGCGTCGAACCCGCTGGCCCTGCTTCTGGCACTGGTCGGCGTGACGCTGGGCATCGTCATCGGCGCCCTGCCCGGCCTGACCGCGACCATGGGCGTCGCCATCCTGCTGCCCTTCACCTTCGGCATGGACCCGGTGTCCGGCCTGCTGATGATTTCCGGCGTCTTCTTCGGCGGCGTCTATGGCGGGTCGGTGACGGCGATCCTGCTGCGCATTCCCGGCACCCCGGCCGCGGCCGCCACGGCGATGGATGGCTTCGAGCTGACAAGAAAGGGCATGGCCGGCGTGGCGCTCGGCACGGCGACGCTATCGTCCTTCCTGGGTGGAACCGCCAGCATCATCGTGCTGATCTTCATGGCCCCGATCCTGGCCGGCTTCGCCCTGGAATTCAGCGCGCCGGAGAGCTTCGCGCTGGCCGTCTTCGGGTTGAGCATCATCGCCAGCATCTCCGGCCGCTCGGTCATCAAGGGGCTGATCGCCGGCTTCCTCGGGCTGCTGATCGCCACCGTCGGCATGGACCCGATGGACGGCTTTCCCCGCTACACCGGCGGCTATACAGAGCTGTTCAACGTCCCGTTCATCCCGGTGATGATCGGCCTGTTCGCCGCGGCCGAAGCCTTCAAGACGCTGGAGGACCCGAAGGTCCGCCTGGGCATGGCGGCGGCGCTGGGCCGCATCCTGCCGGATTGGCCGACCTACCGCCGCATGCTGGGCACGGTGGCGCGCTCCTCCGGCCTCGGCATTGTGATCGGCATCATTCCGGGTGCCGGCGCCGACATTGCCGCCTATGTGGCCTACAACGAGGCCAAGCGGTTCAGCCGGACTCCGGAGAATTACGGCAAGGGCGAATTGGCCGGTGTCGCCGCGTGCGAAGCCGGAGCCAACGGCTGCACCGGCGGCGCGCTGCTGACCATGCTGACGCTGGGCATTCCGGGTGACGCGGTGACGGCGGTGATGCTGGGCGCGCTGACGCTGCAGGGGCTGCAGCCGGGACCGCTGCTGCTGAAGGAGCATGCGGATCTGGTCTTCACCCTGTTCGCCGGCATGCTGTTCTGTTACGTCGCCATGCTGGTGATCGGGCTGGGATCGCTGCGCTTCATGGGCCGCGTCCTGCAGATGCCGAAGTCGGTGCTGACGCCGGTGATCCTCGTTCTGTGCATCGTCGGCACCTATGCCATCAACAACAGCCTGTTCGACATCTGGATCATGCTGGCGGCAGGTGTCGCCGGATACTTCATGCAGAAATGGGACTTCCCGGCCTCTCCGGTGGTGCTGGCCCTGATCATGGGACCGATGGCGGAAGCCAATTTCCGCCGGGCGCTGTCGCTGTCGGGCGGAAGCTACGACTTCCTCTACACCCGGCCGATCACTGTGGTCCTGCTGACCGTTGCCATCCTGACCCTGCTGCTGCCGCTGGTGAAGCGCTGGCGCGCCCACCGGACGGAGAGCCGGCGGGCCGGCACCGCTGGTCCCCTG
Organism: Azospirillum sp. TSO5; assembly: GCF_003116065.1. Lineage (NCBI taxonomy): Bacteria > Pseudomonadati > Pseudomonadota > Alphaproteobacteria > Rhodospirillales > Azospirillaceae > Azospirillum > Azospirillum sp. TSO5. The sequence goes on from NZ_LGQY01000007.1 coordinate 45,506, forward strand.
AACCAAACCAGATGAACCAAGCCTGACAACAAGGAACCTGTCCATGTTCGACGATCTGAAGGGCCGCCGCGTCCTCATCACCGGCTCGACCCAGGGGATCGGGCTGGCCGCGGCTCAGGCTTTCGCCCGCTGCGGCGCCAAGGTCGGCATCAACGGCCGCAAGGCGCCGGCCGATCTCGACTCCACCCTGGCCGCGATGGAGCAGGCAGGCGGCGAAGCCGCCTTCTTCGCCGGCGATCTGAGCGACAGCACCGCCTGCAAAGCGGTGGTGGACGCCTTCGCCGAACGGTTCGGCGGCATCGACGTTCTGATCAACAATGCCGGCGGGCTGGTCGCCCGCAAGCCGCTGGAGGAGATCGACGACGAGTTCTTCGACGCGGTGACCGACCTGAACGCCCGCTCCGCCTTGATGACCACCAAGCATGCCCTGCCCCATCTGCGGCAGTCGGCCAAGGACAGCGGTCAGACGGCGTCGGTGATCCTGGTCGGGTCAGTCGCCGGATACACCGGCGGCGGACCGGGAGCCGGGCTGTATGGGGCGGCCAAGGCGTGGCTGCACAACATCCAGAAGAATTGGGTCGCCTTCCACACCAAGGAGGGCATCCGCTTCAACACCGTGTCGCCGGGCACCTTCGACACCGCCTTCCATGCCGACAAGGACGAGGCGGCCAAGGCCCGCGTGTCGACCGGCATACCGATGGGCCGCTTCGGCAAGCCGGAGGAATGCGCACCGACCTTCCTGTTCTTCGCCTCCCAGGCCTGCTCCGGCTACATCACCGGGCAGGTGCTGGACGTGAATGGCGGCCAGTTCATGCCGTAAAGAGCTGGACCGGCAGGGGATCGCAGGACAAGCGCCGCTCCATGCTGTTGTCGTAAGACACGGGCAGGAGAGGAACGACCATGGCCACGCAAATACCCTTGTCGGAGGACAGCAGCGCGATCGATCCGGCACTCGACGCGCTGCGCAACGACCATACGCACGAGATCGCGCCCGACCTCGCCTATCGGCGGCTCGGCATCGTCAATGTGGTGTTCTGGGGTCCGCCGCGAGCCGGCGACCGCGAATGGGTGCTGATCGACACCGGACTGATCGGCACCAAGGGCTTAATCCGCAGCGCGGCGGCGGAGCGGTTCGGCCGCGACTCCCGCCCCGCCGCCATCGTCATGACCCACGGCCATTTCGACCATGTCGGGGCGCTGGAGGATCTGGCGGAGGAGTGGGATGCCCCGGTCTACGCCCACCCGCTGGAGCACCCCTATCTGAACGGCCAAGCCGCCTATCCGCCGGGAGATCCGTCGGTCGGCGGCGGCGCCATGGCGGCATTGGCGCGCTTCTATCCGCGCAAGCCGGTGGACGTCGGCTCCCGCCTGCGGGCCTTGCCGGAGGATGGATCGGTGCCGATGATGCCGGGCTGGCGCTGGGTTCACACGCCGGGGCACAGCGTCGGCCATGTCTCCCTCTGGCGGGAACGGGACCGCTCGATGATCGTCGGCGATGCTTTCGTCACCACGGGGCAGGAGTCGGCCTATGCGGTGGCGGTTCAGCGGGCGGAAATGCACGGACCGCCCATGTACTTCACCGTGGAATGGGACAAGGCGCGGGAGTCGGTCGCCCGGCTGGCGGCCCTGGAACCGGAACTGGTCATCACCGGCCATGGCGAGCCGATGCACGGAGCCGAGATGCGAACCGCCCTGCACCGGCTGGCCGACGAGTTCGACAGCATCGCCATCCCGCGGCAAGGCATATATTTGGACAAGCCGGCACGGGCGGAGGATGGGACCGCCTATTGCGGGCCGCAGGCGTAAGTTCTGTGTCCGGCATCAAGACCCCGGGCCACACCGCCCCGGCTTTCGCATAGTGAGCCGCGGCAGGTGGCCAGGGGGCCACGATTGCCTGATCCGGGGTGTCGGTCTTTGCCTCAGGCGTAATGCGCAACGCCATTGCCGAGCGACCAGTTCTCTTTCGCCACTTCGACGATGTTCACGAACACGTCCTGCGGCCGGATGCCCGGATTCTCGCCGAGTATTTCCACGATCCGCGCGAACAATGCCTTTTTCTGTTCTACAGTGCGGGTATTGTTCGCCGTGATCTGGATGTAGACGAGGTCTTCCCCTCGCGACACGCCAAGATAAGCCGAGCTGTAGCGGAAGTTCACCGCGTCATGTTCGGTGATGGTCATGAATTGATCGTCTTCCGGCACATTGAAGGTTTCATGCATCGCACGGTAGAGGCCGTCGAAGATTGCCTGTCGGTAGGATTCAGGCTTTCCAGTGCGTAGGGAGATATGAACGAGCGGCATCGCAGATCCTTTTCATGACGTCCTCATTCAGAATAGCCGCGGAGCAGTCATTTCCATATGCTATGATGTCTTATATCTAAGATAACGGTTAGAAATGATGGACCAACCTCTCGACCTCGATGCGGTTCGGGCCTTCGTGCGAATCGCCGAACTGGAGAGCTTTACGCGCGCGGCCGAAGCCATGCGCACCACGCAAGCCGCAGTCAGCCTGAAGCTGAAACGTCTCGAAGAAAGATTGGGGTGCCGCCTGTTCGAACGGACCCCGCGGTATGTGCAATTGTCGCCACGCGGCGCCACCTTTCTCGATCACGCCCGCGACCTGCTTGAGGCGCATGATCGCGCACTCGCCTCCCTGAGCCAGGGGCGCCAACGAATCGGCATCGGCATCAGCGACCATGTGGCGGGACCGGAGCTTCCCGCACTGATTGCCCGGATGAACGCGCAGGACCCGCAGTTGGTGATCGAAATCCGGATTGGATCGTCGGGAGACCTGCTTCAGAGCTTCGACCGACGGGAACTCGACACCGTAATCGTCCGTCTGCATGCGGGGCGCAACGACGGCCAACTCCTTGCCGAGGAACAGTTCGGCTGGTTCGCGGCGCCAAACTGGCAGCATCGTGCGGACGAACCTCTGCCAATTGCCACCATGGCGGAGCCCTGTGGGGTACGGGCATTGGCCGGGCAACTGCTTGACGCGGCCGGCGTGCCTTGGACGGAGATCTTCGTTGGCGGCGGTGTGACCGCGGTGGCGGCGGCCGTCATGGCCGGGCTGGGTATCGCGGCATTGTCTCCGCGCATGGTGCCCTTTGGCGCCGTCGATGTTGGCCCCAGGCTCGGGCTTCCAGCCTTGCCGCGCTTGCCCGTGGTTTTGCATACCAGAGTGAAGGATGGAAGACCGCGCGAAGCACTCGCTGGACTGGCGGCCGCCTTCAGGAGTGCGGTCCGCGGCTGATGCTCGGATACGAAAACCCCCGCCGGATCGCTCCGGCGGGGGTTTTCATTAGCGACCGCTGTTTCCGGCTATCAGGCCGGGACGGCGACCTTGTCCGCGACTTCCTGGAAGGCCGGGATCTGGTCGAAGTTCATGTAGCGGTAGATGTCGGCGGCGGCCTGATTCACCACGCCGACCTGGGCCAGATACTCCTCGGTGGTCGGGATCTTGCCCAGCAGCGCCGCGACGGCGGCCAGTTCGGCCGACGACAGGTAGACGCGGGTGTCGATGCCCAGACGGTTCGGGAAGTTGCGGGTCGAGGTCGAGATGGCGGTCGAACCCTTGCGGACCTGCGCCTGGTTGCCCATGCACAGTGAGCAGCCCGGCATCTCCATGCGGGCGCCGGCCTTGCCGAGGGTGGCGTAATAGCCTTCCTCGGTCAGCATCATCGCGTCCATCTTCGTCGGCGGGGCGATCCACAGGCGGGTCGGAATGTCCGACTTGCCGTTCAGGATCTTACCGGCGGCGCGGAAGTGGCCGATGTTGGTCATGCAGGAGCCGATGAACACCTCGTCGATCTTGTCGCCGGCGACCTCGGACAGCGTCTTCACGTCGTCCGGATCGTTCGGGCAGGCCAGGATCGGCTCCTTGATGTCGGCCAGGTCGATCTCGATCACCGCGGCATACTCGGCGTCGGCATCGGGCTTCAGCAACTGCGGATCGGCGATCCACGCCTCCATCGCCTTGATGCGGCGCTCCAGGGTGCGCGCGTCGGCGTACCCGTTGGCGATCATCCACTTCATCAGCGTGATGTTGGAGGTCATGTACTCGATGATCGGCTCTTTGCTGAGCTGCACGGTGCAGCCCGCCGCCGAGCGCTCGGCGGAGGCGTCGGACAGCTCGAACGCCTGCTCGACCTTCAGCTCCGGCAGACCTTCGATCTCCAGGATACGGCCGGAGAAGATGTTCTTCTTGCCCTTCTTCTCGACCGTCAGCAGGCCGGCCTTGATCGCGTAGAGCGGGATGGCGTTGACGAGGTCACGCAGGGTGACGCCCGGCTGCATCGTGCCCTTGAAGCGGACCAGGACCGATTCCGGCATGTCCAACGGCATGACGCCGGTGGCGGCGGCGAAGGCGACCAGACCGGAGCCGGCCGGGAAGCTGATGCCGATCGGGAAGCGGGTGTGGCTGTCGCCGCCGGTGCCGACGGTGTCCGGCAGCAGCAGGCGGTTCAGCCAGGAGTGGATGACGCCGTCGCCCGGACGCAGCGCGACGCCGCCACGGGTGGAGATGAAGTCCGGCAGCTCATGGTGCATCTTCACGTCCACCAGCTTCGGATAAGCGGCGGTGTGGCAGAAGGACTGCATCACGAGATCGGCCGAGAAGCCCAGGCAGGCCAGGTCCTTCAGCTCGTCGCGGGTCATCGGGCCGGTGGTGTCCTGCGAACCCACCGTGGTCATCTTCGGCTCGCAATAGGTGCCCGGACGGACACCCTTGCCTTCCGGCAGACCACAGGCGCGGCCGACCATCTTCTGGGCCAGCGTGAAGCCCTTGCCGGTGTCGGCCGGGGCGGCGGACTGGCGGAACAGGGTCGACGGAGCCAGACCCAGCGCCTCGCGGGCACGGGTGGTCAGGCCACGGCCGATGATCAGCGGAATGCGGCCGCCGGCACGCACCTCGTCGAAGATCACCTCGGACTTCACGGTGAACTCGGCGATGACCTCGCCGTTCTTCAGGGCCTTGCCTTCATAGGGGCGCAGCTCGATGACGTCGCCCATCTCCATCTTGTTGACGTCCAACTCGATGGGCAGCGCGCCGGCGTCTTCCATCGTGTTGTAGAAGATCGGGGCGATCTTGGTGCCGAGGCAGACGCCGCCGAAGCGCTTGTTCGGGACGAACGGGATGTCCTCGCCGGTGAACCACAGCACCGAGTTGGTGGCGGACTTGCGCGAGGAGCCGGTGCCGACCACGTCGCCGACATAGGCGATCAGGTTGCCCTTCTGCTTCAGCGCTTCCAGCTGCTTGGTCGGGCCGCGCTGGCCCGGCTCGTCGGCCTCGATGCCCGGACGCGGGTTCTTCAGCATGGCAAGCGCGTGCAGCGGGATGTCCGGGCGGCTCCAGGCATCCGGGGCCGGCGACAGGTCGTCGGTGTTGGTCTCGCCCGACACCTTGAAGACGGTCAGGGTCATCGACGCCGGGACTTCCGGACGCGAGGTGAACCACTCGGCATCGGCCCAGGACTGCAGCACCGCCTTGGCGTTGGCGTTGCCCTTGTCGGCCAGTTCCTTGACGTCATGGAAGAAGTCGAAGACCAGCAGGGTCTTCTTCAGGCCTTCCGCGGCGGCGGCGCCGCATTCGGCGTCCGACAGCAGGTCGATCAGCGGCTGGACGTTGAAGCCGCCAAGCATGGTGCCCAGCAGTTCGGTGGCCTTGACCTTGGAGATCAGCGGCGAGCTGTCGTTGCCCTTGGCGACGGCGGCCAGGAAGCCGGCCTTGACGCGGGCGGCGTCATCGACGCCGGCCGGAACGCGGTGGGTGATGAGGTCGAGGAGGAAAGCCTCCTCGCCCGCCGGCGGGGCCTTCAGCAGGTCGATCAGCTCCGACGTCTGCTTCGCGGTCAGGGGCAGAGCCGGGATTCCGAGGGCGGCGCGTTCGGCCGCGTGCTGGCGATAGGCTTCGAGCACGGCAGGGTTCCTCATAAATGAAAGGCCGGCCCTTGGATGGGAACCGTGAGACGGCCCGCTTGAACTCAGGTCGGGTTTATATGCCCGCTTAAATGAAAGTGCAAGGGGGCGCCCCGCTTACGTGAAGCGGGCAGGATGAAGCAGCCATTCTTTTTGGACTGGTATTACCGGCGCTTGGTATGACCACTTTTCCAGCCCCGCTTTACTTCAGCGCGGCGGCCTGCTGCGGCGTCAGCAGGACGATGCCGTCCTCGTCGGCGAACAGGATGTCGCCGGGACGGACCGCCGCACCGGGCAGTTCCACGGCCACGTCGACCAGCCCCTGGTCGCGGCGGGTGGAGGCGCGCGGGATCGACGCCAGCGCCTTGATGCCGAGCGGCAGGGTCGCCAGTTCCGCCACATCGCGGACGCAGCCCCAGATCACCACGCCGGCCCAGCCGTTCTTGACGGCGGACGCAGCGATCATGTCGCCCATCAGGGCGCAGCGCAGACTGCCGGCGCCGTCGACCACCAGGACGCGGCCGGCGCCGGGGGTGGCCAGCAGTTCCTTGACGCGGGAATTGTCCTCCAGGCACTTCACGGTGACGACCTCGCCGGTGAAGCGGGTGACGGCGCCGAAGTCGCGGAAGCCCGGCAGGACGTAGCGGGCATCGTCCTTGAACCGGTCGAACAGGTCGCAGGTCGCGGTGAAGGCGGTGGTGGTCTGATCTGTGCTCATGGCGATCGGGGCTCCGCAGCGTGAACGGTGCAGGGACTTTCTCCCGTCACCTCTTGCGCCAAAGGCGGGCGGGAGGCAAGGGCGGCGCGACGCGACGACGGCAGGTCGGCGAACGTGACGCAGGAGGCTTGCCGAACGTGCAGTCGACGCCGCAGCGACCCGCGCCCATATTTCCGGAAAGACGAAAAGAACCCGGGGTGTCCTCCATGACCATGCCGAAGATTGCCGCCGCCGGCGCGGCCGGTGCGCTGACCCTTCTGGTCTCGGCCTGCGCCTCCGTCATCTCGCCCCCGCCGGTGGCGCAGCCCGACCCGGCGGTGCTGAGCGCGCTGGAACGCTACTCCGCGGGCGAATGCAACCCGCAGACCGCGGCGGTGCTGACGGGAATGCATATTCCGGCGGGCGATATTCGCGGCCTGAGCTACGGCCTCTACCGCGACGAGTTCCGCGACGCGATCGTTCGCTGGGACGCCTGGGTCTATCTGAAGGACCAGCCCGGCTCCCTGGTGGTCACGCTGGACGAGGATTGCCGGCCGATCCAGGTCTATGCCCGCGGCGGGGCGACGCTGCCGGGCAGCCGGTGAACCCGCCGCCCGCAACCGAACTTGGCCGCGCGGATGGAACATCGTGGAACATGATGACTGCTGCTGTTCCATCTGACCGGCCTTCGCAAGCGGGTGGAGAGGGCCGGATTTTATAGGACTCCGTTCCTTTTTGGCGCATTTGTTGAAAGGGACGCGCCCTGCGGCCCCTCCAGGCGAACCTCTAACCTGTCTTAACTATCGCCGGCCCGAGCCGACACGGCCTCAGACAGATGGGCGTCCACGGCGCGGTCGTGGCGCTTCAGCCGTTCCTGCAACGTGTCGCCCATGCGCAACGCCACGGCGATCGACAGGATGTCGCCCAGCACCAGATGGGCGATGCGGACGGTCATCGGCGAATGGATGTCGAAATCGTCGGCGATGTCGGCGACGAGGCTGACCGTCGCCATCTCCGCCAGCGGCGAGCCGGAGCGGGTCAGCGCCACCACGTCCGCGCCGGCCTTGCGGGCGTTCCGCACGGCATCGAGGATGTCGCGGGTGCGGCCGGTGCTGGACACCGCGACCACCGCGTCGCCCTTCGCCAGCGTCAATGCGGAGGCGAAATAGACGTGGGAGTCGGTGTAGGCGACGGTCGGCATGCCCAGCCGGAAGAACTTGCGCTGGATATCCTCCGCCACCGTGCCGGAATTGCCGGAGCCGTAGAACTCGATCCGCCGCGCCGCGGCCAGAATGTCGGCGGCACGGTCCACCGCGTCGGCCGGCAGATTGTTGCGCACCTGCATCAGCGTGGCGATGGTGCGGTCGAACAGCTTGCCGGCCAGCACCGCTCCCGGCACCCCGCCCTCGGCATTCAACTCCCCGCCCGCCGACAGGTCCTGGTGCAGGAAGGGCATGCCGCCGGCGATGTCCTGCGCCAGCTTGATCTTGAATTCGCGAAAGCCGCGGCAGCCGAGAGCCGCGCAGAAACGCGCCACCGTCGGCTCGCTCACCCCGACCCGGTCGGCCAGTTCGGCCATCGACAGGTTGATGACGTCGCCCGGATGGGCCATCGCATAGTCGGCCAGCTTGCGTTCCGATGGTCGGATCTGGTCGCGGACGGCGGCGATTCTCGCCAGCATTCTGGGGGCTCTCCCTTCTGATTGTGGGTCAGCCTAGCACATGTAGCAAAGCTACATATACAGCGCTGCGAACGACCGATTCCATCGCCGGGCCTAGGCGTCCTTTCCAAGCGTTTTCAAGCTGCCAAACCTTGCCCTGCGACAAAATGTCGAGCCGGTTCGCCTTGTCCGGAAGCCCGTCCGGGAGTATGTAGTAAAACTACAGAGCGGGCGCAAATCACGGCATCCATCCATGGCATCTGCCGTCCACCGCCCGCTCCGAAAATATGACGTGTATCAACGAATTCGGCGCCCATCGCGCCTATGCTTCCAATCGCCCCGCGCGGTTCGCGGGCACCACGAGACTGCCGACACGGCCTATGATCCGCGCCGACGTCTGAATCTCTGAGGAGTCATCATGGACACCCTGCTGATGGACGGACTTGCCCAGACAACGGAGCAGCAGTCCGCCGCCGACCCCTGGCGCGGTTTCGCCCCGGGCGTCTGGCGCCGCTCGGTCGACGTCCGCGATTTCATCCAGCGCAACCTGTGCCCTTATGAAGGCGACGCAGGCTTCGTCGCCGGTCCCACCACCCGCACCACCGCGCTGTTCGCCAAGGTCACCGACCTGCTGAAGCAGGAACGCGCCGCCAAGGGCGGCGTACTGGACGCCGACACCGAAGTCTTCGCCTCGATCACCTCGCACGCCCCCGGCTACATCGACCCGGAACTGGAGGTCATCGTCGGCCTGCAGACCGAAAAGCCGCTGAAGCGCGCGATCATGCCGTTCGGCGGCTGGCGCATGGTCAAGACCGGGCTGGAAGCCTATGGCTTCACCCCGTCGCCGAAGCTGGAAGAGATCTTCCCGGCCCTGCGCAAGACGCACAATGACGGCGTGTTCGACGTGTACACGCCCGAGATGCTGCGCTGCCGCAAGTCCGGCGTCATCACCGGCCTGCCCGACGCCTATGGCCGTGGCCGCATCATCGGCGACTATCGCCGGCTGGCTCTCTACGGCGCCGATTTCCTCATCAAGGACAAGAAGGCCCAGCTCGCCTCGCTGGAGGTCAGCCGCATCGACGAGGACGTGCTGCGTCTGCGCGAGGAGATTTCCGAGCAGATCCGCGCGCTGAAGGAGCTGGTCGAGATGGCCGCCTCCTACGGCTTCGACGTCAAGCGTCCGGCCGCCGGCGCGCGCGAAGCGGTGCAGTGGACCTATCTGGCCTATCTGGCCGCGGTGAAGGAAGCCAACGGCGCGGCAATGTCGCTGGGCCGCGTGTCCAGCTTCCTCGACATCTACATCGACCGCGACCTGCGCGACGGCGTCATCACCGAGGCGGAAGCCCAGGAGATGATCGACCATTTCGTGATGAAGCTGCGCATGGTCCGTTTCCTGCGCACGCCGGAATACGACCAGCTGTTCTCGGGCGACCCGACCTGGGTCACGGAATGCCTGGGCGGCATGGGGCTGGACGGCCGGACGCTGGTCACCAAGACCAACTTCCGCATGCTGCAGACCCTGCACAACCTGGGTCCGGCGCCGGAACCGAACCTGACGGTCCTGTGGTCGGAACAGCTGCCGGAAGGCTTCAAGCGCTTCTGCGCCGACACCTCGATCAGGACCTGCTCGGTCCAGTACGAGAACGACGACCTGATGCGCGGCTATTGGGGCGACGATTACGGCATCGCCTGCTGCGTGTCGGCGATGCGCATCGGCAAGCAGATGCAGTTCTTCGGCGCCCGCGCCAACCTGGCCAAGACGCTGCTGTACGCAATCAACGGCGGCAAGGACGAGGTTTCGGGCGAGCAGATCGGCCCGGCCTTCGCGCCGATCACCGGCGACGTGCTGGACTATGACGAGGTCATGGCCCGCTTCGAACCGATGATGGAGTGGCTGGCCAAGGTCTACATGAACGCGCTGAACGCCATCCACTACATGCACGACAAGTACATGTACGAGCGGATGGAGATGGCCCTGCATGACCGCGACATCCTGCGCACCATGGCCTGCGGCATCGCCGGCCTGAGCGTGGTGGCGGACAGCCTGTCGGCGATCAAGTTTGCCAAGGTGAAGGTCATCCGCGACGCCAACGGCCTCGCCACCGACTTCGAGATCGAGGGCGACTATCCGGCCTTCGGCAACAACGACGCCCGGGTCGACGACATCGCGGTGTGGGCGGTCGAGCGGTTCATGACGGCGCTGCGCAAGCAGAAGGCCTACCGGAACGCGATGCCGACGCAGTCGGTGCTGACGATCACCTCCAACGTGGTCTACGGCAAGAAAACCGGCAACACGCCGGACGGCCGCAAGGCCGGCCAGCCCTTCGCGCCGGGTGCCAACCCGATGCACGGGCGGGACAAGAAGGGCGCCATCGCGTCGATGGCCAGCGTGGCGAAGCTGCCCTATTCGCACGCGCAGGACGGCATCAGCTACACCTTCACCATCGTCCCGGGCGCTCTCGGCCGCACGGAAGACGAGCGGGTGAGCAATCTGGTCGGCATGCTGGACGGCTATGCCCACCAGGGTGGCCACCACATCAACGTCAACGTCTTCGACCGTGAAACGCTGCTGCACGCCATGGACCATCCGGAGCTGTATCCGCAGCTGACCATCCGGGTGTCCGGCTACGCGGTGAACTTCATCAAGCTGACGCGCGAACAGCAGCTGGATGTCATCAGCCGGACGTTCCACGACAAGCATTGAGGGGTGTGAAGACGGCGCAACTCCCTCTCCCGCCCCGGGAGAGGGAAGGGGCCCGCCGCGGAGCGGTGGGAAGGGTGAGGGGTAATCCAAGGAACCATGCGGTTCGGGAGCCTTGCTTTATCCCTCACCCTCCCCACTTCGTGGGTCCCCTCCCTCTCCCGGGGCGGGAGAGGGCGGTCCACAAGCCGCAGAGTTTTAAAATTGGATCCCTGAAGTGATGACACCCTCCCTCCCCCAGGCCCGCCCCGGCTCCGTTTCCGGCTGGGTTCATTCGGTCGAGACCGGCGGCACGGTGGATGGGCCGGGGATCCGCTATGTGCTGTTCATGTCCGGCTGTCCGCTGCGCTGCCTGTACTGCCACAATCCCGACACCCAGCACATGCATGACGGGACGCGGACGACCTCGACCGAAGTCCTCGAAGACATCGCGCTCTATGCCGAATTCCTGAAGCGCGCCCATGGCGGGCTGACGCTGAGCGGCGGCGAACCGCTGGTGCAGCCGGAATTCGCCGCCGCCATCCTGCGCGGGGCGAAGGCGCTGGGCATGCACACCGCACTCGACACCTCCGGCTTCCTCGGCAACCATGCCGACGATCATCTGCTGGAGGACGTCGATCTCGTCCTTCTCGACATCAAGGCCTTTTCCGAGAAGACCTATCGCCACCTGACCGGGGTGCCGCTGCGCCCGACGCTGGAATTCGCCGAGCGGCTGGCCGGGATGAACAAGCGCATCTGGCTGCGCTATGTGCTGGTCCCCAATTTGACCGACGACGCGGCCGAGATCGACGGGCTGGCCGAGTTCGTTGCCGGGCTGGGCGTGGTCGACCGGGTCGACGTGCTGCCCTTCCACAAGATGGGCGAGCATAAATGGAAGGCATTGGGGCGCAAATACATGCTGACCGACACCGAACCGCCCTCGCATGAGCTGGTGGAGCGGGTGCGGGGGCAGTTCCAGGCGCGGGGGCTGCGGGCGGACTGAACCCGCAGCCTTCCTGCCGTGATTACGCCGGGCGGATCGCCTGGGCGAAGGTGAAGAGCATGGCCGGATCGACCGCCTTCTTCACCTGGGCCAGCTTGGCGAGATTCTCGCCGTAATAAGCCCGCTGCCAGTCGGCCAGCGACGGATCGGGGAAGTTCTGGAAGGCGCCCTGCGCCTTGGTGCGGCGGTTGACGTCGTCGTAGAAGCGCTGCTGCCATTCCAGCGCCTGCTCGATCAGCAGGGCGGAATCCGTCGGCCGCCACCAGTTGGCCTCGACCGAGAACAGCCAGTCATAGCCCCGGTGGACATAGGCGGTCTCGGTCGGGCCGACGCGGTTGATGGCGCCGCCGACCTGGAAGAACTTGAAGGCCACCGGCATCGAGGTGGCGGGCATCTTCGCCGCCCAGTCGAACATCGCGGCAATCGCCTCGTCGCCGATGTCCGCCGCCTTCATGTAGCTGGATTTTTCCTGGTAGTAATAGGGGAAGGTCGTCTCGACCAGGAAGTCCTGCGCCGTCCAGTAGGGCACATCCTCCTTCACCACCGACTTCGACTTGTCGATCATCTCCCAGGTTGATTTGAAGATCTCGCGCAGCGACACCTTCGATTTGTGGAGCTGGCCGAGGACGGAGATGCTGACCGGCACCTTGTCGCAGCGTTCCTGGCGGCTGGGGATGGTGACGCTGATCTTGCTGCCGAAATCGTCGGGCGCGTTGGCCAGTTCGGTGAGCAGGAGCTTCAAGACCTTCGGCAGATTCTCGGTCCAGACCAGATTGAAGACGGTGACCGCCTCCGCCGGGCGGGTTTCCAGCGTGAAGGAGGTGTTGATGCCGAAATTCCCGCCGCCGCCGCCGCGGCAGGCCCAATAGAGGGCGGAATCGGTGTCGGCATCGGCCTTGACGTGGCTGCCGTCGGCCGTCACCAGTTCCGTCGCGCGCAGCAGGTCCGACGCCATGCCGTACTTGCGCATGTTGAAGCCGATACCGCCGCCCAGCAGGAAGCCGGCGGCGCCGACGGAATCGCAGCGCCCATGGGTGATGGTGCGGCCCAGCCGTTCCATCTGCTTATAGACGTAGGAGTTCAGCGTGCCGCCCAGCACCTTGACCAGCCCATCCTTGCCGGGCAGCGCTTCCGCCCCCGCCATCTTCGACATGTCGATCAGCAGGCCGGGCGTGGTGGAGAAGCCGGCGTAGTTGTGACCGCCGGAGCGAACGGCGAATGGCATGCCCTGCTCCTTCACCCACTTGATGCTGGCCTGGACGTCGGTCGCGCTGGCGCAACGGGCGATGCCGGCCGGCAGGGTGGCGCCGTAGCGCAGGTTGTTGGGGCGGCAGACATCGGCGAAGAAGGGATCCTCCGGCCGCAACACCCCGCCCTTCACCGCCTTCGCCAGATCGGACCAAGCCGAGGGCGGCGGGCAAAGCGCCCCGCCCGCCTCCGCCGCGAAGGCGGAGCCCGGCATCAGCCGGACCGCGGCGGCCGCGCCGGCGAAACGGCCGGCGCCGACAAGGAAATTGCGGCGGGAAGAGTGCAGTCCGAGCACCATGAGCCTGTCCACCCTGGGTCATTGGTTGTGTTCGTGGATGGTTATTATCCGAATGATAACAACCATCGTCAACCGAACACGTCCATGGGGTGGGCTGGCTCTCCCTACCCTTTCTTCAGCGGGCGGGTGCTGCCGCGGATCACCAGTTCGCAATCCAGATTGTGGTGCTTCGCCGTGACGCGGGTGCCGTTCAAGGCCGCCAGGATTTGCGTGGCGCTGAGACGGCCGATCTCGCGCTGGGGCGGACGGACGGTGGTCAGCGGCGGCGGGCAGGAGTTGCTGAAGGGCAGATCGCCGAAGCCCACCACGGCCAGATCGTCGGGCACACGCAGGTCTCGGCGGGTGACCTCGAACAGCACACCCAGCGCCAGCGCGTCGTTGGAGCAGACCACGCCGTCGATGTCGGGGTGGCGCGTCAGGATCTCGTCAATCAGCCAGCGGCCGACCTCCGTCGTCGCGGCGTCGGGGACGGTGAAGTCGATGGGGTCGTGCAGGCCGCGGCGCATCACCTCCGCCTCATAGCCGTCGGTGCGGCTGCGCACGCGCAGGTCCTGGCTGGCGGCGGCGCCAATGTAGGCGACCTTGCGGCTGCCCTGGTCGTAGAGGTGGCTGGTCTGCATGCGGCCGACCTCGAAATGCGAGAAGCCGACGCTGATGTTGACCGCCTCTCCGGGGTGCCCCGGCATGTCCCACATCTCCACCACCGGCACGCCGCAGGAGGCCAGCATGGCGCGGGTCCGTTCGGTGTGGTGGAAGCCGGTCACCACCATCGCCGCCGGCGACCAGGCGAGAAAGGCGCGGATCAGGCTCTCCTCCTCCTCCGGGCTGAACTCGCTGACGCCCAGCAGGGTCTGGTAATGCGCCGCCTGGAACATGCCCTGAAGCGTGTTGTAGGTCTCGGCGAAGAAGGAGTTCAGGATCGACGGCAGGATGACGCCGACGGTGCGGCTGCGCGCCGCGGCGAGGCTGCCGGCGACCAGATTGGGCACATAGCCCATCTCATCGATCACCCGCGCGATGCGTTCGGCGAGGTGGCGCGACACCGATTCCGGTCGGCGGAGATAGAGCGAGACGGTGCTGGCCGACACATCCGCGGCGGTGGCCACGTCGGTCATCGTCACCCGCTGGGTGCCACGGCGTGTCCGCTTCCTGGCTTCGGTCGTCTGCATCGTCGGTCTTCCTCACGCATCAGGTGCGGCGCATCAGTGCCGTGTCGGCGGATCGGCGAGCGCAAGGACGGCCAGGGCCTCGATCGCGTCGTGAACGAGCTGATAGGCGGCCTCGATCCGGCAGAGCGCGCGGTCGCATTCGTCATCGTCGCGCGTCTCCTGCCGGACGGCCCGGAACAGGGTCAGCGCTTCACGGCCGATGATCCTATGGCAAGCCCGCAGTCCGCAATCCTCTTGCAGCGCGAGCGGGATATGCAGCAGGCGGTGGCGCAGCACCGCCGCATCGAGTTCCAGTTCGGCGATCCGCCGGGTCAGAAGGGGTGTCATCATGTCATGCCCAGCGGGGCGCATCCGGATGGACACGCCCCGCTTCATAAAATGGCGGCCGGATCAGCCGGCAACCAACTCAGCCATGGCGGCCTTCATGCCCTTCGCCTCGATGGCGGCGAGGCTGTCGGCCACCCGCGCGGCAAGGCCGGGGATGGCGGTCAGGTCCTCCTTCCACAGGCGGGCGTCGGACAGGACGGCGGCGACCAGGGCCTTGGCGTCACCGGCGTTGGCAGCCCAGGCGGCGCTCATGGCGGCGATCACCTCGGCATTGTCGCTGATCGGGTAGGACCCGGCCTCGCGCGTGCCGGTATAGGCGCCGTCGGCCAGCGTGCCGCGGTAGAAGCGCAGCAGCGCCGCCAGCGAGAAGGACAGGCCGGCCGGGGCCGAGCCGTTGCGGGCGACCGCATCCTTCAGGCTGGGCAGCACGCGCACCTGCCACTTCGACACCGAGTTCAGCGTGATCGAGATCAGCTCGTGCCGGATATAGGGGTTACCGAAGCGCTCCATGATGGTGCGGGCGTAGTCCTGGCGCTCCGCCTCCGGCAGGGGCACATAGGGCACGATCTCCTCGAACATCACCGTGTTCAGGTAGGCCGAGACGGTCGGGTCGTCCATCATCGACTTGACGGTGTCGAGACCGGCGCAATAGGCGGCCAGCGCGCTGGCGGTGTGGGCGCCGTTCAGGATGCGGACCTTGCGGGTGCGGTAGGGCTGCAGGTCGTCGGTCCACACCACGTTCAGGCCGGCCTTGTGCAGCGGCAGCTCCTCGGCCAGATGGGCCGGACCTTCGATCACCCAGACATGGAACGGCTCGGCGGCGACGGCCAGCTTGTCCTCATAGCCCCACTTGGCGCCGAGGGCGGCGGCCTCGTCCTTCGGGTAGCCGGGGACGATGCGGTCGACCAGCGTGTTCAGGAAGTGGTTGTGCGTCTCCACCCAGTCGGCGAAGCCGGGTTCCAGCTCCCAGCGCTTGGCGTGGGCCAGCACGATGCGCTTAAGGTTGGAGCCGTTGGCCTCGATCAGCTCGCAGGGCAGGAAGACCAGACCGCTGTCGGCGGTGCCGCCCAGCGCCTTGTAGCGGGCATGCAGCAGGGCCGCGACCTTGGCCGGGAAGCTGTCCGGGCAGGCGCCGGGGGCATAGGCTTCCTCGCGGTCGGCGATGCCGGCCTCGGTGGTGTTGGAGACGAAGAAGCGCAGCGCCGGGGACGAGGCCAGCTCGACCATCCGCGCCCAGTCGGCGTAAGGGTTCAGCGCTTCCGACACGCAGGAGACGACGCGGCAGGATTCGACCTCGCGCCCGTTCTCGATGCCGCGCAGCAGCACGGTGTAGAGGTTGTCCTGCGCCTTCAGCAGCGGGGCGATGCCCTGGTCGAGCGGCTGGGCAATGGCGACGCCGGCTTTGGTCAGCCCCTGGCCGTTGGCGACATCGACCATCCAATCGACGAAACCGCGCAGGAAATTGCCGTCGCCGACCTGGAGGATGGACACGGGCAGGGTCGGAGCGCCACCGGTGTGAGCGACGTCGAACGCACCACCGGCAAGCTGGTCACGGGTCAGGGAACGCATGACTGGGCATCCTTACAGGAGCTGAAGATCGGAGCCCGGTGCGTTGACGGCAAGCGCGGGCGATGGGTAAGATATACTAATATATTAATGGGTGGGGCAAGGGGAAAAGGGTGCGGCATTGTGGTTGGGGGAGCGGTTGAGCGGATGCCCCCTCCCCATCCCTCCCCCGCTCTCAGCGGACCTACGGTCCGCCTGTCGCGTCAGCACAAAGCGAAGCTTTGTGCGAGAGCTTCGCGGGAGAGGGGGCAGAAGCCTTTTGGGAGTATTGCAAAGGACAGCGGCAGTCCCCTCTCCCGCGAAGAGGGGGAGGGTTAGGGAGGGGGCAATCGAAGCCGACGCCCCTACTCCTTGAACCCCGCCATATGCTCGAACAGGTGGCGCTTGCGGCGGATCTCCGCCTCGGCTTCGTCCAGCAGCGCGTGGTAGCGCTCAGGGTTGGCCCGCTCCACGGCGCTGAAGCGGGACTCGCCGGCCATGAAGGCGGCGAGGCCGGCGGAGGGGGCGCCGCTGTCCAGTTGCAGGGCCGTCTTGCCATCGGCCAGCCGGCGCGGGTCGCGGCGGTAGAGTGACCAGTGGCCGCTCTCCACCGCCAGCTTCTGGTGCTCCAGCCCGTGCGACAGTTCGTAGCCGTGGGCGACGCAATGGCTGTAGGCGAGGACCAGCGACGGGCCGTGGTAGGCTTCGGCCTCCATCAGGGCGTTCAGCGTGTGGCTGTCGCGGGCGCCGAAGGCGGTGCGGGCGACATAGACATGGTCGTAGGCCATGGCCATCAGCCCCAGATCCTTCTTGGCCGCCGAGCGGCCGGCGGTGGCGAACTTGGCCGAGGCGCCGATCGGGGTTGCCTTCGACTGCTGACCGCCGGTGTTGGAATAGACCTCCGTATCCATCACCAGGATGTTCACGTCGCGGCCCGAGGCCAGCGCGTGGTCGAGACCGCCATAGCCGATGTCGTAGGCCCAGCCGTCGCCGCCGACGATCCACACGCATTTGCGGACCAGATAGTCGGCCAGTTGCTCCAGCCGGCGGGCCAGCGGGTCCTTCAGCGGCGCGAGCTGCGCCATCAGGGTGGCGACGCGGGTCCGCTGAGCGGCGATGCCGGCGGAGTCATGCTGGTCGGCCTCCAGCAGTTCGGTCACCAGACCGGGTTCCAACTGGGCCGACAGCAGCGCCAGCGTGTCGCGCGCCTGCTCGGCCATGCCGTCGATGGCGACGCGCAGGCCGAGGCCGAACTCCGCATTGTCCTCAAACAGAGAATTGGCCCAGGCCGGGCCGTGGCCGCTCGCGTCGGTGGTGTAGGGGGTGGTCGGCAGATTGCCGCCATAGATCGAGGAACAGCCGGTGGCGTTCGCCATCACCATGCGGTCGCCGAACAGCTGGGTCAGCATCTTGATATACGGCGTCTCGCCGCAGCCGGCGCAGGCGCCGGAGAACTCGAACAGCGGCTCCAGCAGCTGGCTGTGCTTGACGGTGACCGGAACCGACTCGCGCGGGATGGCGGGCAGGCTGCGGAAGAAGTCGAAGGCCTCCTGCTGGCCGGCCAGCGCCTGGACCGGGCGCATCTCCAGCGCCTTGCGGCCGCCCTTTTCGTTTCCTGGGCCATCTTTCTCTTCCGCCGGACAGACGGCGACGCACAGCGTGCAGCCGGTGCAGTCGGCGGGCGAGGACTGCAGGCGATATCGGCCGCCGGGGAATTCACGGCCCTTGTAGGGGATGGTCTCGAAGCCGGCGGGCGCGTCGGCCAGCGCCGTTTCCGGCACCACGGTGGCGCGGATGGCGGCATGCGGGCACACCAGCACACACTTGTTGCACTCGATGCAGAGGTCGGCGTTCCAGCCCGGCGCCTCCGCCGCGATGTTTCGGTGCTCATATTTCGAGGTGCCGGTCGGCCAAGTGCCGTCCACCGGGAAGGCCGACACCGGCAGCCGGTCGCCATGGCCGGCGATCATCATCGCGGTGACGCGCTTGACGAAATCGGGAGCGGTCTCCGGAACGGGGGCCGGGCGGTCGTGGTCGGCGGTGACATGGTCGGGCACCGGGACGGGGCGCAGATGGGTCAGCGCCTGATCGACGGCGGCGACGTTGCGTTTCACCACCTCCTCGCCACGGCGGGCATAGGTCTTGGCGATGGCCGCCTTGATCTCGGCGATGGCGTCCTCGACGGGCATCACGCCGGACAGCTTGAAGAAGCAGGTCTGCATGATGGTGTTGACGCGGCGGCCGAGCCCGACCTCCCGCGCCACCGCGCCGGCGTCGATGGCGTGCAGCGACAGCTTGCGTTCGATGCAGAGGCGCTGCACCTCCGTCGGCAGGCTGTCCCATACCTGCTCAGGCGTGCCGGGGGCGTTCAGCAGGATGGTGGCGCCGGGCGCGGCCATCTCCACCACCTCCACCCGCGCCATTAGCGGCAGATGGTGGCAGGCGACGAACTGCGCCCGGCCGATCAGGTAGGGGGCGCGGATCGGGTCCTTGGAAAAGCGCAGGTGCGAGACGGTGGTCAAGCCGGACTTGCGGCTGTCATAGACGAAGTAGGCCTGGGCGTGGCCGCCGGTTCGGGACTGGATGATCTTGAGCGAGTTCTTGTTGGCGCCGACCGTGCCGTCGGCGCCGAGGCCGAAGAAGACGGCGCGCGACACGCCCGGCTCCTCCACGCCCCAAGCCGGGTCCCAGGGGATCGAGTGGTGGGTGACGTCGTCGGTGATGCCGATGGTGAATCGGCGCTTCGGCCGCGCGCGGCCCAATTCATCGAACACCGCCTTCGCCATGGCGGGGGTGAATTCCTTGGAAGACAGGCCGTAGCGGCCCCCAATGACCACCGGGTCGATGGCGGAGGCATCGGCGGCGCGGGCTTCGGCCAGAGCGGCGACCACGTCGAGGTAAAGCGGATCGGCGACCGCTCCCGGCTCCTTGGTGCGGTCGAGCACGGCGATGCGGCGCACCGTCGGCGGCAGGGCGGCGACGAAATCGGCAATCGCGAAGGGGCGGAACAGGCGGACGGTCAGGCAGCCGACCCTCTCGCCCTCCCCCACCAGCCGATCGACCGCGCCGTTGCAGGTCTCGGCCCCCGATCCCATGACGATCACCACCCGCTCCGCCTGCGGATGGCCGTGATAGTCGAACAGGCGATAGGCGCGGCCGGTGCGGGCGGCGAGTTGGTCCATCATCTCCTGCACGATGGCCGGGCAGGCCTCGTACCAGGGGTTCGCGGCCTCGCGGGCCTGGAAGAAGACGTCGGGATTCTGCGCCGTGCCGCGGACGACGGGATGGTCGGGAGTCAGCCCGCGGCGGCGGTGGGCGTCGACGCAAGCATCGTCGATCAGGGCGCGCAGATCCTCGTCGGCGAGGGGCTCGACGCAGTTGAACTCATGCGAGGTGCGGAAGCCGTCGAAGAAATGCAGGAAGGGCACGCGCGCCCGCAGGGTGGCGGCATGGGCGACCAGCGCCAGATCCTGCGCCTCCTGCACATTGGCCGAGGCCAGCATGGCGAAGCCGGTCTGGCGACAGGCCATCACGTCGGAATGGTCGCCGAAGATCGACAGCGCGTGAGTCGCCAGCGTGCGCGCCGCCACATGCATGCAAAAGGGCGTCAGCTCTCCGGCGATCTTGTACATGTTGGGGATCATCAGCAGCAGGCCCTGCGACGCGGTGAAGGTCGTCGCCAGCGCGCCCGCCTGCAACGCGCCGTGGACCGCACCGGCGGCACCGCCTTCCGACTGCATCTCCACCACCTGGGGCACGGCGCCCCACAGGTTGGGACGACGCGCCGCCGACCATTCGTCGGCGAACTCCCCCATCGGCGAGCTGGGCGTGATGGGATAGATCGCGATGACGTCGCTGGCGCGGTAAGCCACCGAGGCCGCCGCCTCGTTGCCGTCCATGATGCGGATGGCGGCTGCCGGCCGGGAGGAGGCGGTGGAGGTTGGGCTCTGGGTCATGCCGGAAATGTCCTCTCTGCTGGCGACGGTCGTCTCCCTCGGCGCGTCTTCGATAATGGGAAGGCGTTTTCAAAAACCGGCGGAAGACGGCTGTCGGCCAGGGGGAATGGTCCATCCGGAGCGGGCCGGACACATTGACACTCGTCAGTTCCGCGCAGAATTTCCGGGTGAGGCCGTTCTGCGCTGCGCCAACGTCTGATATATTACTTTTGCAAGGAAGGCCCCAGTTTGTCGCAGCGCAGCATTGGGTGAATGCCGAGCTTTGCTGCGGGATTGTGGGCAAGCGATGCGGTGAAACCGGCCGCCGGGAGGCGGCGTAAAGCGGGCGCAGACCATTGATACAGGTCATTTATCGCGATTGGTCGCTGTGGCTTCCTACATGCGGATGCACCGGGGCGATCTGCCCTCGGCCAAAATTCCGAACAGAAGAACAGGCGTTTCAACCCGCAATTACATTGCATTGCAGCAGATAGCGTCCGTCGGCAAGGGCGTGATTATGCTGCGACTGCGAAGAAATCAGCGCACCGCATCATCGTCCTGCGACATTTTCGCAAGGGCAGACGGCGGTCCCGGAAAACCACTTGCGGCGCCCACTAATATATTAATATAACTCCACCAGCGATGCTCCCGCCCCTCTTGAAACGGAGTGGAAGCGACACCGTCGCCCGGCACCGAACACCCGCCGGCAAGGCATCCCGCCCGAGGATCGCCGCCCTAGGGCCTGTACGTGCGCACCGGCGCCTGCCGTGGCAGGCATGTGAGGAAAACATGAACAAGATCCGTGGATTGCGGTGGCAAATCCTTGCCCTGATGATGCTGGGCACCGTGGTCAACTACATCGACCGCAACACGCTGGGCATCCTGGCGCCGACGCTCAAGGAACAGCTCCACTTCTCGACCGAGCAGTATTCCTTCATCGTCAGCGCCTTCCAGCTTTGCTACAGCCTGATGCAGCCGGTCGCCGGTTACATCACCGATCTGGTCGGGTTGAAGCTCGGCTATGCGATGTTCGCCGGCGTCTGGGGCCTTGCCGCCGCCGCGCATGCGCTGGCCGGCAGCTGGCAGTCGATGGCCTTCTTCCGCGGCCTGCTGGGCGTCAGCGAGGCGGCGGCGATGCCGTCGGGCGTGAAGACCTCCACCCTGTGGTTCCCGGCCAAGGAGCGCTCCATCGCCACGGGCTGGTTCAACACCGGCAGCTCGATCGGCGCGATGATCGCCCCGCCCTTCGTCATCTGGCTGTCGCTGACCTATGGCTGGCAGGAAGCCTTCCTCGTCACCGGTCTGTTGGGCGTCGGCATGTCGGCCCTGTGGTACATGCTGTACCGCAACCCGGAGAACCATCCGCGCCTGACCAAGGAAGAGCACGACTATATCCTGGAAGGCCAAGCGCATGTCGAGCTGCCGAAGCCGTCGGTGAAGCGCGTGCTGGGCAAGGGCAAGTTCTGGAGCATCGCCGCCGCCCGTTTCCTGACAGAGCCGGCCTGGCAGACCTTCAGCTTCTGGATCCCGCTGTACATGGTCTCGACCCGCGGCATGGACATCAAGCAGTTCGCCCTGTTCGCCTGGCTGCCGTTCCTGGCCGGTGACATCGGCTGCATCCTCAGCGGTTACCTGTCGCCCTTCTTCGTCAAGCGCTTCAAGATGTCGCTGGTCAACTCCCGCATCGCCGGCGTCGGCGTGGGTGCGGTGTGCATGGTCGGCCCGGCCCTGATCAGCTTCACCGTCAGCCCGATCGCCGCCATCTTCCTGTTCTCGCTCGGCGCCTTCGCCCACCAGATGCTGTCCAGCCTGCTCTATGCCCTGGTGACCGACACCTTCGAGAAGCAGGACGTCGCCACGGCGACCGGCTTCGGCGGCATGGCCGGCTATATGGGCGGCATGATCTTCTCGCTGATCATCGGCCAGTTGGCCACCACCATCGGGTACGAGCCGCTGTTCGCCTGCCTGACCGTGTTCGATCTGGCCGCCTTCGCCATCATCGCCCTGGTCCTGGGTCAGCGGGGGGGCAAGCCCGCCGCCGCCATGCCGAACGCCACGGCCGGTGCCGACTGACGGCCCATTTGGTTCCGACATTAGGTTCAGTGCGATCGAGACGCCCTCCGGCACAGCGCCGGGGGGCGTCTCGCATTGGCCCGGACCAGTGGGACCGATGGACAAAAAAGCTGACCGCAGGCAGGCGAAGTCGCTTGCTACGCGGATGAGATATTAGTATATTAGCGGCGTACCGCTGGATGCGCCGTGGGTTGACCCGGCACAACTTGTTGGACGTTCCTCTCGGACTTCAGAGCCGTCGGTATCACCGACGGCTCTTTTTTTGTCCGGAGCCGCTCAGTTGAACAGGAAGGACTGGCTGTCGATCTCGATCGTGGGGGCAGCGCGGTCCGGCTGGGCGGAGACGGCGGCAGCGGCGGCGACCGACAGCAGCGAGGCCAGCGCGAAGGCCGAAGCGACAAGGGCGCGGGCGATGGTGTGGCGCGCGGCGGGCTTGTGAGAGGACGGCTGATGAGTGGACATGCGACGGCTCCTGGTCTGGGATTGCGATGATCGGGCGTCGGGGAGCGGCGTCGGCGTCATCGGCAAACCCATGCTGCCACCAGCGCGCTGTCGTGAAACGCGCCGATCCCGCATGTCCTTCATGATGATGTTGCACTGCATCATAGCGCTGTGACTGTGCATGATGCAGACTGCGGAAGATGATCGCAGCGCTCCGATCCGCTCTGCAAACAGGCGTCTGGCCGGTTACTTGATGCAGGATGATCTTTTACTGCGCCAGTCCGCGGCGACCGCCCACCTCGTCCAGGTGAGTCAGCATGTCGGCCGGATCCTCGTAGACGCGCAACGCGCCCGAGCGCTCAAGCTCCTCCCGGCCATAGCCGCCGGACAGCAGGCCGATGCCGAGCGCGCGCGCCCGCTTGGCGGCGATCATGTCCCAGATGCTGTCGCCGACCACGAAGGCGCTGGTGATGTCGACGCCGATGCGCGCGGCGGCAGCCAGGAACAGGTCTGGGTCCGGCTTGGCATATTCGACCTCGTCGCGGGTGATGACCGCGGCGCGTTCGGGATCGACGCCCAGCTTTTCCAGCGCCGGCCGCGCCGTCTCCATCCGGCCGCTGGTCGCGATGGCCCAGGGGATATTCAACTCCGTCAACGTGTCCAGCAGATCGCGGGCGCCGGGCAGCGGGACGACGCCGGCCGCCAGCCGCTTGTAGGCCTGCGTATGGCGATGGCGCAGCCGGTCGAGCAGATCCTGGTCGATGGCGAGGCCGGTCTCGCGCAGCAGCATGTTGGTGAACAGCCCGCCGCTCATGCCGATCTTGCGGTGGATGCGCCAGACCGACAGGGCGATCCCCTCCTCGTCCAACGCCTCCTTCCAGGCCAGCACATGCTGGTACACCGTGTCGGTCAGCGTGCCGTCCAGGTCGAACAGGAAGGCGTTGGTCACGTGGGGATAGCCGGTCATGTCCATTGTCCGCGGGTTGTGAAGGCGGGTCGAATTCGACAGGACCAGACGTGGGACCGGCCAGCGCGATTTGCCAAGGATTTGCGGAGGACGGCGATGGATTTTCCTCGACGATAATCCACGCGAACTTTCACAGTGGTTTCACCACGCAGACGCGAAGACTGGCGCTTCCGCTGGCGCGTTGACTTCGCTACAGTCCGCGCCCAAGCTTGCCGCCTGTATGTTCGGCGCAATGCCTGTAGGGAGAGAAGCGCGTGTCGGAAAGGCCGGGGCATGGCGACGCTTGGTCGACGGACGAGGATCTGGTCACATTGCTGGATCAGGTCAGCCGGCTTGTCTATGGCATCAGCTTCACCGAAGGGCTTTTCCCGGCGCAATGGGTGGCGTTGCGCTATTTCCATGACGCGCCGGAGCCGGCACGCACCCTGACCGCGCTGGCCCGGTTCCAGCGCATCCATCTGGCACCCGTGTCGCGCACCGTCTCCACCCTGGTGGACAAGGGGTTCCTGGCCCGCCGTCCGCATCCGGGATTCAAGCGCGGCTGGCTGTTCGACCTGACGGACGAGGGACGGGCCCTGCTGCACCGCGATCCCCTGCGCCAGTCGCTGACCCCGCCTCTCGCCGCCATGGCGGAGGATGAACGGGCGATGCTGGGCCGCCTGATGAAGCGGATCATCACCCACATGCAGGCGGGCACCGCGACCGCGGAGGACGGCGCGCCGGTCGCCTGACCGCCCCGCCCCACTCCGCTGTCCCACTGCGCCAGCCCGCGTCCCTCTCCGCCTCCATCCGGTCAGAACGTCAGCCGTTCGATGTTCTGCAGCACCAGCTGGTGATGGTTCTGGTCCTCCAGCGTGACGGTCGTCTCCTGGGTGAAGGTCAGGCCGTGGCCCGACGGATCCACGGTGTAGGCGTGGCCGTCCAGCTGCTGGAGCCAGTTGGTGCCGGCATTGGCGACGAAGGCGCCGACCTCCACCACGTCGGTCCAGCCCACCCCGCCGTCGATGGTCAGGTTGCCGTCGCGCGGGGCGAAGATGAACAGATCGTCGCCGGCCCCGCCGGACATGCTGGTGGTGCCGCTTCCGGCATGCAGGATGTCGGCGCCGCTGCTGCCGGTCATCGTCGCATCGGCCGAGACCAGCACCTGCACCGCCAGCGGATCGCTGGACAGTCCCTGATCGTCGCTGACCGTCACCTCCAACGTCCGGGCGCCGCCGCCATTCGGGCTGAGCGCCAGATGCTGGAGGATGTCGGTGTAGGTCGCGGTAGAGGCGCTGCCCGACAAGGACAGCTGGTGGGTGCTGTCGTCCCAGCTGACCTCGATCCCGGTGCCCGACACCGTCTTGCGGCCGGTGGACGGGTCGGTGTCGATGGTCAGGCTGTCGAGGTTCAGCGCGTCGCCGGTCTGCGATCCGGCGGCGATGCGGATCGACATGCCGGACATGACGCTGCTGTCCACATCGGTGATCGTCGCGTCGGCGACAACGGCCGGATGATCGGTCGCGTCCGCGGCGATGGCGGTCGTGGCGTGGGCGGCGGCCAGGGTCGGCTTGTCGTTCACCGGATCGACGGTGATGCTGAGGGTCTGCGTCACCGCCGCGGTGTCGGTTCCGTCCTGGGCGGTCACGGTGACCGACAGGTCGACCGTGCCATGGGCGTTGGCCGGCGGGGTATAGGTCAGGCCGGCCAGATCGGACGCGGCGAGGGACCAGCTGCCGTCGCCGTTGTGGGTGCCGTGGTTCAGGCTGGCGCCGTCCGGCATTCCGGTGATCCGCACCGACAGCGTTTCCGACCCGTCGCTGTCGGTCGAGGCGGCGGTGATCGTCAGCGCGATCGCCGTGTCCTCGTTACCGTGCACGGCGGGGGTGAGCAGCGTCGGCGTGTCGGCGACCGGGGTGACCGTCACCGCCAGCGGCTTGTTCACGGTCGCCGGCGTGGCGGTGCCGTCCGTCGAGGTGGCGGTGACCGACAGGGTGAAGCTGCTGCCGCTGTCGTGGGCCGGCGTGATCGCCAGCCCGGCAAGTTGGGCCGGCGTCAGCGTGATCGAGCCGTTGACGATGGTCAGCGTGTCGCCCGCCGTGTTCGACAGGGTGGCGCCGGCCGGGATGTCGGCGATGGTGACGCTCAGCGTCTCCGATGCGTCGGTCAGGGCCGGGGTGATCGACAGTGCGACCGTGCCATCCTCCGCCACCGACGCCGGGTCGACATGCAGGGTCGGCGCGTCGGACAGAGCGCGGACGGTGACCGGCAGCTGCGCCACGACGGAGGCCGCGGTGGCGGTGCCGTCGGTGGAGGTCGCGGTCACGGTCAGGGTGAAGTCGGCGTCGTCGTTCGGCGGCGGCCTGATCGTCAGGCCGGCAAGCTGGGCCTGGGTCAGCGTCCAGGTCCCGTCGACGTTGTGCGTACCGGCGCTGAGCGTCGCACCGGTGGGAACGCCGGCGATGGTGATGCTCAGCAGCTCCGAACTGTCGGTCAGGGCCGAGGTGATGGTCAGCGGAATCGCCGCATCCTCGTCGCCCGTTGCCGCCGATACGGTCAGCGTCGGGGCGTCGGACACCGGGTTGACCGTCACCGGCAGGGTGGAGGTCACCGAAACCGGGCTGGCGCTGCCGTCCCTGGCGGTGGCGGTGACGGTCAGATTGAAATCATGATCGTCGTTGGACGGCGGCGTGATCGCCAGACCGGCGAGCTGGCCGGGGGTGAGGGTGATGGAGCCGCCGGAAACGGTCAGCACGTCGCCCGCCGTGTTGGACAGATGAGCGCCAATCGGAATGCCGGCGATGGTGACCGTCAGCGTCTCCGACCCGTCGAGATCGGTCAGGGCCGGGGTGATCGTCAGCGCGATGGCGGTGTCCTCGTCGCCGGTGGCGGCGGTGACGGACAGGGTCGGCGTGTCGGTCACCGGAGTCACCGTGACGGGCAGCGACGCGCTGGTACTGACCGGCGTGGCGGTGCCGTCGGTGGCGGTCGCGGTGACGGTCAGGGTGAAGTCGTCGCCCTTGTTGGAGGGCGGGGTGATCGCCAGACCGGTCCATTGGCCGGCCGTCAGCGTGATGGACCCGCCCGTGACGGTCAGCACGTCACCCGCCGCGTTGGACAGCTGGGCACCGTCCGGAATGCCGGCGATGGTGACGGTCAGCGTCTCAGACCCGTCGAGATCGGTCAGCGCCGGGTTGATCGCCAGGGCGATGGCCGAGTCCTCGTTGCCGCCGGCGGCGGTGACGGACAGCGTCGGGGTGTCCGACACCGCGTGGAGGGTGATCGGCACGGTGACCACCTTGGTCGCCGTGCTGCCGTTGGATTCGATGCTGACGGCGGTGACGGTCAGGCTGATCGGCGCATCGCTGTTGGCCGGCGGCGTCAGGATCAGGCCGTTGAGCTGGGCCGGCGTCAGGGTCCAGCTGCCGTCGGCGTTGTGGGTGCCGGCCGACAGCAGCGCACCGGTCGGCACGCCGGTGATCGTCAGCAGCCCCAGCCGCTCCGACCCGTCGGTGTCGGCCAGCGCCACGGCGAGGTTCAGCGGTAGGCCCGTGTCCTCGGTCCCGGTCAGCGGCGTCCAGGTCAGGATGGGCTGGTCGGCGACCGGATCGACGCTGACCCGGAACAGCTGGCTGGTGGTCGCGGTGGCGCCGCCGACGGTCTCCGTCGTCGTCGCGGTCAGGGTCAGGTTGAAGTCGGTACCGGCATCGGCCGGCGGCTGAAGCTTGAGGCCCGACAGCTGGGCGGCGGTCAGGCTGACCGAACCTGCGGTCGGCGTCAGGATGGTGCCGTTGGCATCCACCAGCACCGCGCCGGCCGGCAGGCCGGACAGCACGACGGCCATCGTCTCCGACCCGTCGGTGTCGACCAGTGCCGCCGTCAGGTTCAGCGCGATCAGCGAATCCTCGTTGCCGGACGCATTGGTGACGATGACGGTGGGGGCGTCGGTGACCGCCGTCACCTCCACATGGATGTCGGCGGTCGTGCTCGCCGTGTCCTTGTTGGAGCTTTCCAGGCTGGTCGCGGTCAGCGTCAGGTCCATGCCGCCGGAATAGTTGCGCGGCGGCGTGACGGTCAGGCCCGACAGCTCCGACGGCTTCAGGGTCCAGGACCCGTCGCCGTTGTTGGAGCCATGGTTCAGAACCGCGCCCTCGGGCAGTCCAGACAGGATGACCGCCATCGTCTCCGACCCGTCGGTGTCGACGAGGCTGGCCGACAGGTTCAGGGCGATGGGCGTATCCTCCGCGCCGGTCGTGTCATGGACGATGACGGCGGGCGCATCGGCGGCGGCCGCGTAGGTGACGGACAGCGTCTTGGTCGACCAGGCGGGCGTCGCGGTGCCGTCCTGGGCGGCCGCTTCGACCGTCAGGGTCACCGTGCCGGCATAGTTGGCCGGCGGCGTCAGCGTCAGCGCCGCGCGATCCGACGCGGACAGGCCGGTGAGATCATAGACTCCGTTGCCGAGCGAGGTCCCGGCCGACAGGGTGAAGCCGGCGGGGACCGTCACCCGCAGCGCGGTGATCACCTCGCCTGTGCCGACCAGATCGGTGACGGTGGCGGAGATGGACAGGCTGGCGGCGTGATCCTCCTGCGCCGTGACGGAGCTGGCGCTGATGGCGGGGGCGTCGCTGATAGGCGCCACGTCGACAGTCAAGGTCTTGGTCGTGGTCGCCCGGTCGGCGTTGCTGATCTCACGCGCAACCGCGGTCACCGTCAGCTGGAAGGTACCGCTGGCATCGTGCGGCGGGGTGAATTTCAGCCCGGACAGCTGGTCGGGAGTCAGCACCCACTTTCCGGTGGCGGAGTCCAGATAACCGGCCGACAGCGAGGCGCCGGTCGGCACCCCGTCGATGACGATGCTGGCCAGAACCTCCGACCCGTCGGTGTCGGCCAGCACGGCGGTGATGTCCAGCGCGATGGCCGTGTCCTCGTTGCCGGAGGCCGCCTGCACGGTCAGCAGCGGGCTGTCGGCGACGGCGGTGACGGTCACCGCCTGGGTCAGGCTGGTGTGGGTGTTGCCAGAGTTGGTGGCCACATCGATGCCGAGGGTGAAATCGGCGTCGCTGTTGGAGGGCGGCGTCAGCGAAAGCCCGGTCAACTGGGCCGGCGTCAGGGCGATCGAGCCGTTGGCGATGGTCAGCGTATCGCCGGCCGTGTTGGTCAGGACGGCACCGGTCGGGATGTTCGACAGGGTGACGGAGCTGACGCCGCTCCAGTCCTGCAGGCCGGTGTCGAGATGCAGGGCGACGGCGCTGTCCTCCGCCGTCGTGACGCCGGACGGGCGGTCGCTGCCGACGCCGGTCGCCGGATCGGGAGTCGTGCCGCCGGTGCCGCCGCCGGTGGATCCTCCCCCGGTCGAGCCGCCGCCGGTGTCTCCACCACCGGTGGACCCGCCACCCGTCGTGGCCGTGGTGGTCCAGCTCAGCACGAAGCTGTCGGACACGCTGGTGTTGCGGTCGCCCTCGCTCTCGATGCTGTAGGGATTGACCGTCAGGGTGACGCTGGCCGTGTCGACGGTGCCCGACACGCTGTGGGTGATGCCGGTGGCGTTTGCATCCTTGACGGTCAGCTTCAGGCCGCCTTCGGCCAGTGCCGCGGTATACTCCTCGGCGGTCAGCGTCCAGGTGCCGTTGCCGTTGTCGAGGCCGCGCGACAGCACCGTGCCTTTCGGCACGCCGGAGATGGTGACCGCCAGCTTTTCGGAACCGTCGGTGTCCTGCAGGAAGGCGTTCAGGTCGAGAACCAGACCGTCCGGCACGCCGGTCGTCGACAGGTCATCGACGTGGTAGGCCACCGCCGAACCGTCGGCCGCATGCGACACCGGCGCGTCGGCGACGGCGGTGACGGTGACCTTCGGGGTGTAGGTCTTGGTCAGGCTGTCGGTGCCGTCCACCGCCGTCACCTTGACGGTGATGGTGAAGTCGTCGGCGTTGTTGGCCGGCACGTTCAGCCGCAGATTTCCGAGCTTGGCCGGATCGACGGTCCAGCTTCCGTCATGGTTGTCGGTCAGCGCGCCGGCATCCGTGCTGGTCAGGGTGACCCAGGCCGGCAGGCCGGAGATGACGATGGAGGAGATATGCTCCGAGCCGTCGCTGTCGCCGGTCAGGGCGGAGATGGTCAGCGGGATGCCGCCAACGGCGTCCTCCTGCGCATGGGCGCTGATGGCGACGACCGGCTCGTCCGTCTTGGGGTCGACGGTGACGGTCAGGTCGCGGGTGTCCTTCAGCGTCCCGCCGGAGGTCACGCCGTTCACGGTGATGATCGGCGCACCGTTGCTGTCGGTGGTAATGACGTCCACCTTCAGCGTGAGCGTGCCGGCGAAGTCCTTCTTCGTCGTCAGGGTCAGCTCGTTGCGATACTCCACATCGACCGACCAGCGGCCGTTGCCGAGATAGACCAGCCCGCTCTCGTGCCCAGCCGCCAGCGACAGCGAGGAGCCGGACGGCAGGTTGCTGACGACCAGCGACAGGCGCTCCGACCCGTCATCGTCGACCATCACCAGATCGCCGAGCCGCAGGTTGATCGCGGTGTCCTCGTTGCCGCGGGCGGTGAGCGTGCCGTTCGGCGTCACCACGTCGGCCACGCCCTGCACCTCGACATGGACGGTCATCGCCGCCGCATCGGCGATGGAACCGTTGGAGCTTTCCGTCGCCCGTGCGGTGAAGGTCAGGTCGAAGCCGGTGTTGGAGTTGGCCGGCGGGGTGATGGTCAGGCCGGTCAGGTCGGCCTGGGTCAGCACCCACTTGCCGAGGCCCGCGTCGTAATGGCCGTGGTTCAGCGTCGCCCCGGCCGGCACGCCGCCGACCAGGATGCTGAGGGTTTCCGAACCGTCGCGGTCGGTCAGGGCCGCCACCACCGACAGCGGGATGGCGGTGTCCTCGCGCCCCACCGCGTCGGAGGCCGACAGCACCGGCGTATCGGCGACCGCGTTGACGGTCACCGCCAGCGACTGCTGCGCCGAGGTGGCGGTGCTCGTCCCTTCCACCGAGGTGGCGGTGATCTTCAGCGTCACCGTGCCGGAATAGTTCAGCGGCGGCGTGAGGCTCAGGCCGCTCAGCTGGCCCGGCGTCAGGGTCCAGCTGCCGTCGGCATTGTGGGTGCCGGCGGACAGGGTCGCCCCCTCCGGCACGCCGGTGATGGTGATGTGGTCCAGCGTCTCCCCGGTCACGTCGGACAGGTGGGCGTCGATGGTCAGCGGGATGGCGCTGTCCTCGTTGCCGGTGGCGGCGGTGGGGATGACGATGGGGGCGTCGGCGACGCCGGTCACGGTCACCGACAGGGTGGCCGGCGCCGAAACGGCGGTCGAGCCGTTCTCCCGCTCCACCGAGGTCGCGGTAACGCTGAGGGTGATGGTGCCGGAGAAGTCGTGCGGCGGGGTCAGGCGCAGGTTCGGCACGTCGGCCGCGTTCACCTTCCAGGTCTTGCTGCCGTCGCTCTGGGTGCTGAGAACGCTGCCGAAATTCAGGCTGGCCCCGTCCGGAACGCCGGAGATGGTGACATAGCCGATGCTCTCCGACCCGTCGGAGTCGGTCAGGGCCGGGGTGATCGTCAGCGCGACGGAGGTGTCCTCGTCGGTCCCCGCGGCGGCGGCGGTCACGGTCGGCGCATCGGCGACCGCATCGACGGTGATGGTGCCGGTCGCCGTCTGCGTGCCATACACCGTGCCGGCGCTGGTGCTGTCCTTGGTGCCGACCTTCAGCGTATAGGCGAGGTCGGCGTCGGAGTTGTGGGCGGTGACGACCGTCAGGCCCTGGACCGTCCAGGTCCCCGCCGTCCCGCCGGCCGCCAGCGCCGTGGTCGGGATGGTCCAGCTGTAGTTGCCGGAAGCATCGGGACCGCTGCGGGTCAGTTCGATGCCGTTCACATAGAGTTTGGCTCCGGCCACGTCCTGCTGCGAAGCGGCCATGGTCAGGGTGACGCTATTAACCTTTTCCGGGCTGGCGGCGTCGACGTCGCTCAGTGTGATGGTCGGGGCGAGCGCGATGCCGCCGGCCGCGTCCTCATCGCCGCGCGCGGCCAGCGTGGAGAGCGTGATGGCGTCGGCCTGCGGCGTCACCTTGATCGTCTGCGTGGCGGTGGAGGTGCCGCCATAGCCGTCGGTCACCGTGAAGCTGAAGATCTCCTTGCCGCTGAAATCGGCGTCCGGCGTGTAGGTGAAGGTGCCGTCCGCGTTCACCACCAGCGTGCCGTGCTGCAGCCGCACCGGCTGCCCGGCGTCGCCGGGCCCCTTGAAGGTCAGCGTGTCGTCGGTGCGGCCATTGACCGTGTCCTGATCCGTCGCGCCCAGTCGGCCGTTGACGATGGCAACATCCTCCCTGGTGGAGGTGGTGGCTGCCGTGGCGGTGGGCGCGTAGTTCAGGGCGGTGCGCACATCGACCGGCTGCCCGTCGACATACAACTCCAGCTTCTCGAAATCCGCGACCTTGATGCCGAGCGCGCTCAGGGTGGCGGCACTACCGACGTCGGTGTCGTTGGTCGCGGCGTTGGGGTCGGCCGCCGCCGCCTCGATCAGGTTGCGCAGGGTACGCAGGTCCGCCAGGATCGGCGAACTCGACAGCTGGGCGCTGGTCAGCATCACCCGGAAGGTGTCGATGCCGGCGTCGCCGTCCTGCAGTTCGGGGGTGGAGGACGTGCCGCCGTCGGTACCGACGGTGAAGACCGACAGATCGTCGCCCGCGCCGCCACTGATGGTGTCCGTCCCGGCCCCGCCGGTGATGGTGTCCTTGCCTCCGCCGCCGAGCAGGATGTTGGCGCCGCCGTCGCCGACGATGGTGTCGTCGAAGGCCGAACCGGTGACGTTCTCCAGATTGCGCAGGGTGTCGGTGCCCTCGCCGGTGCCGACGCCGGTCGCCAGATTGGCGTTCACCGCCGTGGCCGAGGCGGCGTAGGTCACCGTGTCGTTGTCCGCTCCGCCGTCCAGCACGTCGTCGCCGAGACCGCCGCTCAGGGTGTCGTTGCCGGCCCCGCCATAGATGGTGTCGTTGCCGTCGCCGCCCTCCAGGCTGTCGTTGCCCTTGGGCGTGTTGGTGAACTGGATGGTCAGCGTCTGGGAGGCGCTGTCGGCGGTGCTGCCGTTCTCCCGCTCCTCCGAGGTGGTGACCACGGTGAGGGTGATGGGGGTGGCGCTGTCCCCCTCCTTGGCGGTCAGGGTCAGGCCGGTCAGCTGGGCCGGGGTAAGCGTCCAGGTCCCGTCGCCGTTGCGGGTGCCGGCGCTGAGCGTCGCATCGGCCGGAACGCCGGAGATCGTCACCTTGGAGATCGACTCCGAGCCGTCGACGTCCGTCACGGCGGGGGTGATGGTCAGGGCGGTGGTGAAGATGCCGGTGCCGTCGCCGTAGATCACATCGTCGCCGGCGCCGCCCCGGATGGTGTCGTTGCCGGCGCCGCCCGACAGCGTGTCGTTGCCGGCGGTGCCGGTCAGCGTGTCGTTCTGGCCGGTCGCAAGGTCGTAGGTGATGGGCGTCACGGCGAGCGTCGGCGTGTCGGCCACCGCCACCACGGTGACGGCCAGCGTCGTCTGGACGGAAACCGGGGATAGCCCGCGGTCGGTGGCCGTGGCGGTAACGGTCAGGGTGAAGTCGACGTCACTGTCGTGCGGCGGCGTGATGGTCAGGCCGGTCAACTGGGCCTGGGTCAGCGTCCAGGTGCCATCGGCGTTGTGCGTGCCGGCGCTGAGCGTCGCGCCGGCCGGGACGCCGGCGATGGTGATGCTCAGGGCTTCCGAACCGTCCAGATCGGTCAGGGCCGACCGGATGTCCAGCGCGATCGCCGAGTCTTCGTTGCCGCTCGCGGCGGTGACGCTGAGTGTCGGGGTGTCGGTCACCGGATCGACGGTGACGTGCAGGGTCTTGCTCTTCGTCGCTTCGGCAGCGACGCCATCCTTGGCGACGGCGGTGACCGTCAGGTCGAAATCGACGTCGCTGTTCGGCGGCGGCGTGATGGTCAGACCGGCGAGCTGATCCTTGCTCAGCGTGATCGAGCCGCCGGTGACCGTCAGCGTGCCGTTCAGCGTGTTGGCGAGCGTGGCGCCGGTGGGAATGCCGGTGATCCGAATGCTCAGCGTCTCGGACCCGTCGGTGTCGGTCAGGGCCGGGGTGATCGACAATGCGATGGCGGTGTCTTCGTTGCCCTGCGCGGCGGTGACGGTCAGCGTCGGCGTGTCGCTCACCGGATCGACGGTGACGTGCAGTGTCTCGCTCTTGGTCGCCTCGGCGGCGACACCGTCCTTGGCGATGGCGGTGACGGTCAGGTCGAAATCAACGTCGCTGTTCGACGGCGGCTTGATCTTCAAGCCGGCGAGTTGATCCTTGGTCAGCGTGATCGAGCCGCCGGTGACCGTCAGCGTGCCGTTCAGCGTGTTGGTAACCGTGGCGCCGGCGGGGATGCCGGTGATCCGGATGCTCAGGGCTTCGGACCCGTCGGTGTCGGTCAGGGCCGGGTTGATCGTCAGCGCGATGGCGGTGTCTTCGTTGCCACGAGCGCTGGTGACGGTGAGCGTCGGCGTGTCGGTCACCGGGTCGACGGTGACGTGCAGGGTCTCGCTCTTGGTCGCCTCGGCAGCGACGCCATCCTTGGCAATGGCGGTCACCGTCAGGTCGAAATCAACGTCGCTGTTCGACGGCGGGGTGATCGTCAGCCCGCTCAACTGGGCCGGGGTTAGGGTCCAAGTTCCGTCGGCATTGTGCGTGCCGGCGCTGAGCGTTGCACCGGCCGGGACGCCGGAGATCATGATGCTCAACGCTTCCGAGCCGTCGGTGTCGGTCAGCGCCGGGCTGATCGTCAGGGCGATGGCGGTGTCTTCATTGCCCTGGGCGGCGGTGACGGTGAGCGTCGGGGTGTCTGACACCGGGTTGACGGTCACCGGCAGCGTCTGGGTCACCGAGACCGCATCGGCGCTGCCGTCCTTGGCCGTGGCGGTGACGGTCAGGGTGAAGTCGACATCGCTGTTCGACGGCGGCGTGACGGTCAGGCCGGCAAGCTGATCCTTGGTGAGCGTGATCGAGCCGCCGGTGACCGTCAG
>NZ_LGQY01000048.1:0-1541 GCF_003116065.1 Azospirillum sp. TSO5
TTCCTGGCGGATGACGTGGTGGTGCTGGCGGCGGCGCTGATCGCGGTGCTGTGGGTGTGGGGACGGCACAACGGGCGTTCTGCCCTGGTCGGCGCCGGTTGCGCCCTGCTGACGGCGGCCCTGATCAACACGGTGATCGGCGCCTTCTGGCAGCATCCGCGCCCCTTCATGATCGGGTTGGGGCACCAGCTGATCCCGCATGCGGCCGACTCATCCTTCCCCAGCGACCATGCGACCTTCATGTGGACGATCGGGATCAGCCTGTTGCTGCGCGGATCCTGGCCGCGGTTGGGCTGGGGGATGATGGCCTTCGGCGTCGGCGTCGCCTGGGCGCGCATCTATCTCGGTGTTCACTTCCCGCTGGACATGGCCGGCGCGCTTCTGGTCGCCACCACGGCATCGCTGCTGGTCGTTCCGGTCCGGCCCCTAATCGACCGGATGCTGACGCCGGCCATCATACGGCTTTACGAGGGAACCGTGCGGCTTCTGCATCTGCCCGCCGTCCTGTTCCCGCTGGACCGCGGGTGAGGGCGCGGTGGGGCATCTTCTCGAAGCGCTCGGGTCGATCATCGTGTCGGTCATCGCGACGCTGGGGTATCCCGGCGTCGCGATGCTGATGGCGCTGGAATCCGCCTGCATTCCGCTGCCGTCGGAGGTCATCATGCCCTTCGCCGGATATCTCGTCTCGACAGGACACTTCAACCTGATGCTGGTCGCCACCGTCGGCGCCATCGGCTGCAACCTGGGGTCCGAGATCGCCTATGCGGTGGGACGGCGGGGCGGACGTCCGCTCATCCGGCGCTGGGGCCGCTACGTCCTGCTCGACGAGCACGACCTCGATCTGGCGGAGCGCTTCTTCTCCCGGCTCGGCGGACCGGCGGTGCTGGTCGCCCGGCTGCTGCCGGTGGTGCGGACCTTCATCGCCTTTCCCGCCGGGATGGCCGGGATGCCGAGGCTCCGCTTCCATCTCTACACCTTCATCGGTTCCTGGCCCTGGTGCTTCGGGCTGGCCTATGTCGGCTACGCGCTGGGAGAACGCTGGAACAGCGACCCGACGCTGAGGGACTGGATGCATCGCTTCGACGTTCTGGTGATCGTCGTGATGGTGGCGGCGGTGGCCTGGTTCCTATGGCGGCGACTGCGCACCCCGGCGAAGCCGAACCGTTGATCGCCCCCGTTGCCTGCCTGCACTCCGGTCCAAATTGGGCCTCACCGCTGACGAGTTGCCGGTCTTGGTTGACCGATCCAGAGGGCCTGCCGCCGGTCATGGCGAAGCCGCGGCCTCGATCTTACCAAACCGTATAGCGCTCGCCAAAGGCCGGTAAGCCAGCCCCGCCTAGGATCGTCTATACCGGGGCATGACGCCCCGCAACAGGAGCGATTCGTATGAAGACCGTCATGAAGCCCGCGTCTGCGATCTGTGCGGCACTGCTGGTAGCTGGCATCGGTTATGGCGCGCACGCCGCCCAGAAGACCCATGAAGACGCCCGTGACCTGTCGGCGCTGTCGCAGGCGAAGATCTCGTTGTCGCAGGCGGTGAC
>NZ_LGQY01000172.1:0-1447 GCF_003116065.1 Azospirillum sp. TSO5
CCAAGGTGCAGGTGGCCCATGCCCGCCTATGCCACAGCCGCATGCCGTTCGTGGCGGTCTACCCGCGCCAGACCCAGGAGCAACCGTGTTGAAGAAAAATCAGAGGGAACCGGTGGTGCTCCGCGTCAAGGCGGGCGCGGACGCGCCCCCGCCCTACGGGCGGCTCTGGCCTTGACCCGTGCGCGCCCCCGGTTCGATTTGTTTGGCATGCGGTCGGCGACGAGCGCCGACCGTCGGCAACTCAAGCCGGCTTGGCCTCCCAGGTAGCGCCTTTGGCGAGCATGGCATTGAGGCGGACGATCAGTTTGCGCATGCAGGCGGTCAAGGCAACTTTGGGCGGTTTCCCGCGCCGGATCAAGCCGGTGTAAAAGTCCGCGAGGACACCTCCGGTGCGGGTGGCGGCGGAAAGAGCCGCCATATAAAGGGCGTGGCGGACACCGGCACGTCCTCCAGAGATATGGCGTTGCCCCCCTCTCTTTCCACTATCGTGATCGAAGGGAGCGACGCCAGCGAGCGCCGCGATCTTCTGTCCAGACGTCCGCCCCAGTTCGGGCAGCAGGACAGCCAGCGTCACCGCTGTCACCGGACCGATGCCCGGCGCAGTTTGGAGATCGCGCGCCGTCCTGGCCAGGGTCGGCTGGGCCCCCGTCGCTCGAGCGATGGCGGCATCCAACCCGGCGATCTCCCGCGCCAGATGCTCGACGGCCCGCGTCAATGCTTCTTGAGCGGCGACCGGGGCCTGGCTGATGCTCTTGTTCAGATCGGCCCGTTTGTCGACGAGCAGATGCCGTGCCTTGATCAGACCCGCCAATTCCTCGCGAACCGGATCAGTGGGAAGAGACGGTACCGTCGTTTGCGTGGCGGTGAATTCAGCGATCACGCTAGCGTCGAGGCGGTCGTTCTTCGCTCGTTGCCCCCTGGCTTTGGCAAAAAAGCGTACCCGTGCCGGATCGAAGACCCGAACCGACACCCCGGCCGCGCGCAGAGCGTCGCGGCTCGGCCGCTCATAGCCGCCGCTGGCCTCTAGGCCAACGACGCTGATCGACCGTTCTGCGACCCATGCGACCAGGTTCCGATGCCCCTCGGGCGTGTTGGTAACGCGGAGCCTGTCGGCACCAGGGAAAACCGCCACATCCAGAAAGTCCTTGCCGCAATCGATCCCCACCGCTCGTGTTGATTCCAACATCCTCAAGATCCTTCCTTGTGATGCGAGCTCAGGCTCAAGCAACCGTTCGGACTTGAAAGGAGGTTGGCCGCCTTCACGCTCCTGGTCGGCTTTCGAGCCTCGATGGTTTCGCGGTCGACCAACCTGGACGGCGGACGCTCACCAGCCATCCAGGTATGAATATGGCGTGCCCGGACATACAAGATGGTATTCGACGCCCACGCCCGTGCCGCGGCCTTCTACGGCGGCCTGTGCGAGCGCGGCATCTACGACAACATGAAG
>NZ_LGQY01000035.1:0-1403 GCF_003116065.1 Azospirillum sp. TSO5
ATCTTGAATGGATAGAGGATGCCGACGAGGCGATCTTCCACGCATTTTCCGTCGCGGTGCTGGTAACGCTCGGGCTTGGGATCGCCGGCGGTGCTCTGTTGAGCGTGGCTTTCCTGCAGCGGGTGGATGCCATCTCGCGCACGGCGGAAGCGATCATCGCCGGTGACTTGGCCAGCCGCATCCCGGTGCGGGGAACCGGCGACGACCTCGACCGGCTGTCGAATACGCTTAACCACATGCTCGGCCGCATCGCCGATCTGATGGAGGGGTTGCGGCAGGTGTCCAACGACATCGCCCACGATTTGCGCACGCCATTGGCGCGGCTGCGCCAGCGTCTGGAACGGGTGCGGGCGACCGCCGCATCGGTCGACGACTACGCGGTCGCGGTGGACGCTGCCCTGGCGGAAACCGACACGCTGCTGGAGACTTTCGCCGCGCTGCTGCGCATCGCCCAGATCGAAGGCGGCGCCCGGCCGCCGGTTCGCGACCCGGTCGAGCTCCACGCGATCGTGGAAACGGTGGTCGAGGCCTTCACGCCCTCGGCCGAAGAGGACGGCAAGGTTCTGGTCAGTCCACGGCTCGACCCGGCGGTGGTCGCGGGCGACCGCGAATTGCTGACCCAAATGCTCGTCAATCTCGTTGAGAACGCCATTCGCCACACCCCGGCCGGAACACGCATCGAGGTAGATCTCACCGCCGGTTCCGGGGTGGTGCGGTTGACGATCGCCGATGATGGCCCCGGTGTGCCGGCCGAAGAGCGTGGGCGCATATTCCGCCGCTTCTACCGGCTGGAGCGTAGCCGCACCACTGATGGCAGCGGGCTTGGCCTCAGTCTGGTGAAGGCCATTGCGGACCGTCACGAGGCGACGGTTTCCGTATCGGACAACCGCCCGGGCCTGCGGGTATCGCTTGACTTCAATCTCCATGACGGCGCGTCGGCCCAGCCGGCCGGGGGCGGTCACCCGGTCACGGCACAGCATTCGAGGTGACACGATGTTTGTCCCGCTCCACGGCCTGATTCCCCAACTTCTGACCAGCTACGGCTATTGGCTGATCGCCGGTGTGGTTGCGCTGGAAAGCATGGGGCTGCCCTTGCCGGGAGAGACGACTCTGATCGCCGGATCGATCCTGGCGGCGGCATCTCCGGATTTCCGGATCGAGTTCGTGATCGGCGCGGCGGCTGCGGGTGCTGTGGTGGGTGACAATGTCGGCTTCCTGATCGGTCGGCGCTACGGCTACCGGCTGCTGGTGCGCTATGGGGCGCTCTTGCGGTTGACCGAACCCCGGCTGCGGCTCGGCCAGTACCTGTTCCAACGGCACGGTGGCAAGGTCGTGCTGCTCGGGCGGTTCGTGGCGCTGCTGCGGGTGCTGACCGCGCTGCTCGCCGGCGCCAACCGTATGTG
>NZ_LGQY01000175.1:0-1403 GCF_003116065.1 Azospirillum sp. TSO5
ATCTTGAATGGATAGAGGATGCCGACGAGGCGATCTTCCACGCATTTTCCGTCGCGGTGCTGGTAACGCTCGGGCTTGGGGTCGCCGGCGGCGCTCTGTTGAGCGTGGCTTTCCTGCAGCGGGTCGATGCCATCTCGCGCACGGCGGAGGCGATCATCGCCGGTGATTTGGCCAGCCGCATCCCGGTGCGGGGAACCGGCGACGACCTCGACCGGCTCTCGGATACGCTGAACCGCATGCTCGGCCGCATCGCCGATCTGATGGAGGGGTTGCGGCAGGTGTCCAACGACATCGCCCACGATTTGCGCACTCCGTTGGCGCGGCTGCGCCAGCGTCTGGAGCGGGTGCGGGCGACCGCCGCATCGACCGACGACTACGCGGTCGCAGTGGACGCGGCCCTGGCGGAAACCGACACGCTGCTGGAGACCTTTGCCGCGCTGCTGCGCATCGCCCAGATCGAGGGCGGCGCTCGACCGCCGGTTCGCGACCCGGTGGAGCTTCACGTCATCGTGGAGACAGTGGTCGAGGCCTTCACGCCCTCGGCCGAAGAGGACGGCAAGGTCCTGGTCAGTCCACGGCTCGACCCGGCGGTGGTTGCGGGCGACCGCGAATTGCTGACCCAAATGCTCGTCAATCTCGTTGAGAACGCCATTCGGCACACCCCGGCCGGAACGCGCATCGAGGTGGCTCTGGCCGCCGGTCCAG
The DNA here is from genome assembly GCF_003116065.1 of Azospirillum sp. TSO5. Classification (NCBI taxonomy): domain Bacteria; kingdom Pseudomonadati; phylum Pseudomonadota; class Alphaproteobacteria; order Rhodospirillales; family Azospirillaceae; genus Azospirillum; species Azospirillum sp. TSO5. The sequence goes on from NZ_LGQY01000175.1 coordinate 706, forward strand.
GAGTGGCGCGGCTGACGATCGCCGACGACGGTCCCGGTGTGCCGGCGGAAGAGCGCGGACGCATTTTCCGCCGCTTCTACCGGCTGGAGCGGAGCCGCACCACCGATGGCAGCGGGCTTGGTCTCAGTCTGGTGAAGGCCATCGCGGACCGTCATGAGGCGACGGTGTCCGTGACGGACAACGGCCCGGGCCTGCGGGTCTCGCTTGACTTCAATCTCCGTGACGGCTTGTCGGCCCGGCCGGCCGGGGAATGCCCCCCGGTCACGGCGCAGCATTCGAGGTGACGCGATGTCTCTCCCGCTCCACGGCCTGATTCCCCAACTTCTGACCGGTTACGGTTATTGGCTGATCGCTGGCGTGGTTGCGCTGGAGAGCATGGGTCTGCCCCTGCCGGGAGAGACGACGCTGATCGCCGGATCGATCCTGGCGGCGGCCTCCCCCGATTTCCGGATCGAGTTCGTGATCGGCGCGGCGGCTGCCGGAGCCGTGGTGGGTGACAATGTCGGCTTCCTGATCGGTCGGCGCTATGGCTACCGGTTGCTGGTGCGCTATGGGTCGCTCTTGCGGCTGACCGAACCGCGGCTGCGGCTCGGCCAGTACCTGTTCCAACGGCACGGCGGCAAGGTCGTGCTGCTCGGGCGGTTCGTGGCGCTGCTGCGGGTGCTGACCGCGCTGCTCGCCGGCGCCAACCGTATGTG
>NZ_LGQY01000181.1:0-1295 GCF_003116065.1 Azospirillum sp. TSO5
GCGCTGAGCATCGTCATTGCCGGCGTTCCCACCGGCGCGACCCTCAGCGCCGGCACGCACAATGCCGACGGCACCTGGACTCTGACTCCGGCCCAGCTGACCGGGCTGACCATCACCCCGCCGTCGAACAGCGACGTTGATTTCGACCTGACGGTGACCGCCATCGCCAAGGACGGTGTCGCCGCCGAAGCCACCAAGAGCGAAACCCTGCACGTCACCGTCGATCCGGTGACCGACACCCCGACGCTGACCGTCACCAGCGCCCGTGGCAGCGAAGACACCGCCATCGCTCTGACGATCAACCCGGCGCTGACCGACACCGACGGCTCGGAGGCGCTGAGCATCGTCATCTCCGGCGTTCCTACCGGAGCAATGCTCAGCGCCGGCACCCACAATGCCGATGGCACCTGGACTCTGACTCCGGCCCAGTTGAGCGGTCTGACAATCACGCCGCCGTCGAACAGCGACGTCGATTTCGACCTGACGGTGACCGCCATCGCCAAGGACGGTGTGGCCATTGAGGCGACCAAGAGCGAGACCCTGCACGTTACCGTCGATCCGGTGACGGATACCCCGACGCTGAGCGTCACTTCTGCGCGCGGCAACGAAGACACCGCCATCGCGCTGACGATCAGCCCGGCGCTGACCGATACCGACGGCTCGGAAGCGCTGAGCATTGTCATTGCCGGCGTTCCGACCGGGGCGATCCTGAGCGCCGGCACGCACAACGCCGACGGGACCTGGACACTGACGCCGGCGCAGCTGACCGGCCTGACCATCACGCCGCCGTCGAACAGCGACGTGGACTTCACTCTCACCGTCACCGCCATCGCCAAGGACGGCGTCGCCACCGAAGCGACCAAGAGCGAGACCCTGCGCGTCACCGTCGATCCGGTGACAGATACCCCGACGCTCTCGGTTACCAGCGCCCGTGGCGACGAAGACACCGCCATCGCGCTGACGATCAGCCCGGCGCTGACCGACACAGACGGGTCGGAGGCGCTGACGATCTCCATCGCCGGCGTTCCGTCCGGGGCGACGCTCAGCGCCGGCACCCACAATGCCGATGGCACCTGGACTCTGACCCCGGCCCAGCTGACCGGCCTGACGATCACGCCGCCGGCGAACAGCGACGTGGACTTCACTCTCACCGTCACCGCCATCGCCAAGGACGGTGTCGCCACCGAAGCGACCAAGAGCGAGACCCTGCACGTCACCGTCGATCCGGTGACCGACACCCCGACCCTCAGCGTCACCGCCGCGTCCGGCAACGAAGACACCGCCATCGCGCTGGC
>NZ_LGQY01000200.1:0-1267 GCF_003116065.1 Azospirillum sp. TSO5
CGCCCAGCCCCATTCCTTCACGGTGTGGGCGGCGATGTAGGCCGCCCCGCCGAAGAAGGCGGCATGGCCGAAGCTGAGCAGGCCGGCGAAGCCGATCAGCAGGTTGAAGGCGCAGGCGAACAGCGCGAAGCACAGCACCTTCATCAGGAAGACGGGGTACAGGACATAGGGCGCCAGGACCGCCAGCAGCAGCCCGGCCCCAGTCAGCAGGATCTTCGGCGAGCCGCCATACATGACGATGCCTTCGTGCAATGTGTCGCGGGTTTGCATGGTCATGGCTTATCTCTCCCGTCCGAACAGGCCGGCCGGCTTCATCATCAGCACCACGGCCATGATGACGAACACCACGATGTTGGAGGCCTCCGGGTAGACCACCTTGGTCAGCCCCTCCAGCAGCCCCAGCCCGAGGCCGGTGACGATGGCGCCCAGGATCGAGCCCATGCCACCGATCACCACCACCGCGAACACCACGATGATCAGGTTCGACCCCATCAGCGGCGACACCTGATAGATCGGCGCCGCCAGCACGCCGGCCAGACCGGCCAGCGCCACGCCGAAGCCGTAGGTCAGCGACACCATCACCGGCACATTGATGCCGAAGGCCTGCACCAGCGTCGGGTTTTCCGTCGCCGCGCGCAGATAGGCGCCCAGCTTGGTCCGCTCGATGGCGAACCAGGTGCCCAGGCACACCAGCAGCGATGCCGCCACCACCCAGCCGCGGTAGGTCGGCAGGTACATGAAGCCCAGGTTGGTGCCGCCCTTCAGCAGGTCGGGAATGGGATAGGGCTGGCCCGACACGCCGTACTGGTGGCGGAAGGCGCCCTCGAAGATCAGCGCCAGCCCGAAGGTCAGCAGCAGTCCGTACAGATGGTCGACCTTGTAGAGCCGGCGCAGCATGGTGCGCTCCAGAACCAGCCCGACGGCGCCGACCACCAGCGGCGCCAGCACCAGCGCCCCCCAGTAACCGACGCCGGCATAGCTCAGCAGCAGCCACGCCACGAAGGCGCCGACCATGTAAAGCGCACCATGCGCCATGTTGACGACGTTGAGCATGCCGAAGATCACCGCCAGCCCAAGGCTGAGCAGCGCATAGAAGGAGCCGTTGATCAGGCCGAGCAGAAGCTGGCCGAACAGAGCTTGCGGCGGAATGCCGAGCAGTTGGGACATCGGGCGTCTCTCTCCCGCTCACACGCCGAGATAGGTGTGGAGCTTGTCCATGTTGGCGTCGAGCTGGTCGTTGGGGATCATGTCCACCACATGGCCCTCC
>NZ_LGQY01000179.1:0-1187 GCF_003116065.1 Azospirillum sp. TSO5
ACCGGGTCGACGGTGACGTGCAGGGTCTCGCTCTTGGTCGCTTCGGTGGCGACGCCGTCCTTGGCAATGGCGGTGACGGTCAGGTCGAAATCGACGTCGCTGTTCGACGGCGGCGTGATGGTCAGACCGGTCAGCTGGGCCGGGGTCAGAGTCCAGGTTCCGTCGGCATTGTGCGTGCCGGCGCTGAGCGTCGCCCCGGTGGGAACGCCGGCGATGACGATGCTCAATGCTTCCGAACCGTCGGTGTCGGTCAGGGCAGGGCTGATCGTCAGGGCGATGGCCGTGTCTTCGTTACCCTGCGCGGCGGTAACGCTCAGCGTCGGGGTGTCGGTCACCGGGTCGACGGTGACGCGCAGGGTTTCGCTCTTGGTCGCTTCAGCAGCGACGCCATCCTTGGCAATGGCGGTGACGGTAAGGGTGAAGTCCACGTCGCTGTTCGACGGCGGCGTGATGGTCAGGCCGGCGAGTTGGGCCGGAGTCAGAGTCCAGGTGCCGTCGGCATTGTGAGTGCCGGCGCTGAGCGTCGCCCCGGTCGGAACGCCGGCAATGACGATGCTCAGAGATTCCGAACCGTCTGTGTCGGTCAGGGCCGGGCTGATCGTCAGAGCGATGGCGGTGTCTTCGTTGCCACGGGCGCTGGTGACGCTCAGCGTTGGCGTGTCGGTCACCGGGTCGACGGTGACGTGCAGGGTCTCGCTCTTGGTCGCCTCAATGGCCACACCGTCCTTGGCGATGGCGGTCACCGTCAGGTCGAAATCGACATCGCTGTTCGACGGCGGCGTGATGGTCAGACCGGCCAACTGGGCCGGGGTCAGGGTCCAGGTGGTGGTGCCGTCCGGCTGGGTCACGGAACTGCCGGCGCTGAGCGTCGCCCCGGCCGGAACGCCGGCGATGGTGATGCTCAGGGTTTCCGACCCGTCGGTGTCGGTCAGCGCCGGGCTGATCGTCAGGGCGATGGCGGTGTCTTCGTTGCCTTGCGCGGCGGTGACGGTGAGCGTCGGCGTGTCCGACACCGGGTTGACGGTCACCGGCAGCGTCTGGGTCACCGAGACCGCATCGGCAGTGCCGTCCTTGGCCGTGGCCGTGACGGTCAGGGTGAAGTCGCCGTCGCTGTTCGACGGCGGCGTGACGGTCAGGCCGGCAAGCTGATCCTTGGTGAGCGTGATCGAGCCGCCGGTGACCGTCAG
>NZ_LGQY01000169.1:0-1179 GCF_003116065.1 Azospirillum sp. TSO5
GCGGGGGAGCAACCATGTTGTTTTCATGGTGAGTGTGGCATTGCCTCCCATTCCTTGTTGTCTCGGACCATGGCATTGAGGGTGACGATCATCTTTCGCATGGCAGCGACGATGATGAGCTTATGCGGCTTTCCAGCGGCTTTGAGGCGTTCGCAGAAGAGCTTGATGAGGGGATTGCACCGTTTTGCGGTTGTGGCGGCCATGTAGAGCATGGTTCGGACCCGCTCTCTGCCGCCACGGCAGTATCGTCGCCCCTTATGCTGGCCGCTCTCGTCGTCGAAGGGAGCGACACCGATCAGGCAGGCGATGGCATGTCGCGTCAGCCGGCCAAGCTCGGGCACACGGACGGCCAGCGTGACGGCATTCAGGAAGCCGATCCCCGGCATGCTCTGAAGCCGTTTCACCTGCTTGTCCAGGTCCTGGTCCTCTTCGACCAGGGCCCGGATGCGGGCGAGCAGTGCCCTCTTGTCCGCGGCCAGACGTTTGACCTGCTCACTCACCAGCGCCCGCACCTCGTCATCGACGAAGCCTTCGAGCTGGGTCTTGGCCTGTGCTGCGGCAGCGCTGAGCTGCTCATAGTAGGTCAGGTAGGCCGCCAGCCGCTCCAGAACCTGGGAGCGTGCCGGGCGCTCCTCGCCGAACAGAGCGGCGAACTCGGCGATCACACGGGCATCCAGCCGATCGTTCTTGGCATGCTGGCGCCGCATCTGGGCGAACAGCCGCACATCACGGGGCTGCAGCACCAGCACGCGAAAACCGGCTTGCCGCATCGCCTCGACCAGCTTGCGTTCATAGCCACCCGATGCCTCGACCGCGATGGCGTCCACCGGCCGTTCGGCCAAGTGGCGCAGCAGGGCGGTAAACCCTGCTTCATTGTTTCCAACGCTGACGCTCACGCCATCGGGCCAGAAATGGCCATCCAGCTGGCGTTTGGAGACATCCAGGCCAAGTGTCTTGGAAAAAGCAGCCATCTCCCAGTCCCTGCCTTGCAAATCCGGGCTCATGGCCCGCGCAACCATTCGGGTTTGTTGGAAGACAACCGGCCGGGACCTCGCTCCCCCGCGGCCTCAAGCAGCCTCGGATGGGACGGCCTGCCGGCCGGCCCGAGCTGCTGGGGGTGGCCACCCCCAGCAGCTCGATCCGTCGGAGACACTATAAGCCAAACTCAACATACAAGGG
>NZ_LGQY01000189.1:0-1175 GCF_003116065.1 Azospirillum sp. TSO5
CATCACTCGACGATCTTGGCAACGACGCCGGCGCCGACGGTGCGGCCGCCTTCGCGGATGGCGAAGCGCAGGCCTTCGTCCATGGCGATCGGGGCGATCAGAGCCACGTCCATGGCGACGTTGTCGCCCGGCATCACCATCTCGACGCCTTCCGGCAGCGAGACCATGCCCGTCACGTCCGTCGTACGGAAGTAGAACTGCGGACGGTAGTTGGTGAAGAACGGGGTGTGACGGCCGCCCTCTTCCTTCGTCAGGATGTAGGCTTCGGCCTTGAACTTGGTGTGCGGGGTGATCGAACCCGGCTTGGCCAGAACCTGGCCGCGCTCGACGTCCTCACGCTTGGTGCCGCGCAGCAGCGCGCCGATGTTGTCGCCAGCCTCACCCGAGTCGAGCAGCTTGCGGAACATCTCGACGCCGGTCACGGTGGTCTTCACCGTCGCCTTCAGGCCGACGATCTCGACTTCGTCACCGACCTTCACGATGCCACGCTCGACACGGCCGGTCACCACGGTGCCGCGGCCCGAAATCGAGAACACGTCTTCGATCGGCATCAGGAACGGACGGTCCTTCGGACGCTCCGGCTGCGGGATGTACTCGTCCACCGTCTTCATCAGAGCCAGAACGGCGTCACGGCCGATCTCCGGCTGACGGTCTTCCAGGGCGCACAGAGCCGAACCCTTGGTGATCGGAATGTCGTCGCCCGGGAACTGGTAGGAGGACAGCAGCTCGCGAACTTCCAGCTCGACCAGTTCCAGCAGCTCCGGATCGTCGACCATGTCGACCTTGTTCAGGAACACGACCAGCGCCGGAACGCCAACCTGGCGGGCCAGCAGGATGTGCTCGCGGGTCTGCGGCATCGGGCCGTCAGCGGCCGACACGACCAGGATCGCACCGTCCATCTGGGCGGCGCCCGTGATCATGTTCTTCACGTAGTCGGCGTGGCCCGGGCAGTCGACGTGCGCGTAGTGGCGGTTCTGCGTCTCGTACTCGACGTGGGCCGTCGAGATCGTGATGCCGCGCGCCTTCTCTTCCGGCGCCTTGTCGATCTGGTCGTAAGCGGTGAAGGTGGCGCCGCCGGACTCCGCCAGCACCTTCGTGATCGCCGCCGTCAGCGACGTCTTGCCGTGGTCGACGTGGCCGATCGTGCCAACGTTGCAGTGCGGCTTGTTCCGCTC